>JAYVJD010000195.1:0-3775 GCA_043769625.1 Pseudomonadota bacterium
CCAGATTGAAAATGAGGACTTGGCCATTTGCGCGGTGGAGGTTAACTTGAGTGGCCGAGACCGCTACTAGTGAGCGATCATAATAGCCATGCCAGCCAGCGCCCATCAGCATCTTCACCGCTGCCGTGTTGGCAGAAGGGTTGCTATGGTAAGTTCTGGCGACTCTTAATGAAGCAGCGCCATAGGAAACGTAATCGACTTGGGTGTATTGCTTGTCGTTGGTTGCAAGATTAATTCCATCATGAACGGATGAAAATTTGGCAGTCGAAAAATTCTCGGCAGAGGCAATAGACTCTTGGCTTTTATTTTGCTCATCATTGCCATCATTACCTCGTTCATTACCAGATGAACCAGGCCCACCACTACCTCCGTCACCGTTGTCGCCCCCTTCTGGATTTCCTGGGCTAGGCTCGTCTGGATCTTTGCTCGCTTCAGGCGGCTTTTTTGGGTCAAAATTTGGGTCAGGGTCTGGGTCGGAAATTGGGTCGGGATCCTTATCTTTATCCTTATCCTTGTCGCAGGGAGAACTGCCTTCCAAAAAATCTCTAGAGTTAGCAACTTGTGCTAGGCTCGAAACAGGAAAAAGCAGTAATGGTTGCAAAATGAGGCTCTGAATCAAAACTAAAACAAGTTTTTTATGGCGTCTCTTTGGGGCAGATTGGCGTGTAAAACAATAAGTACATCTTTCATTTACAAAACGCGAATCGCTTACAAGTGCAATGTTTTGCTGTGCTGTGCTGAAAAAATTCTAGTGACTCCGCCCTTTTGATTCATTATTTTCTCCCAAAAATTTTGCTAAATTTTTATCGTCCATAATGCAGCTGAATATCCTGAATACAGCATTAGATGAGGACTTAATCTTATATTCAGACTAAACTTATAATAACTGAGTTTGTCGATTTGGCAATTTTTTTTCGTGGCGCGTTGCAATATGGCGAATGAATTTAAGGCAAGGATTGGCAAAATTATTTTTTTGTATTTCCTTTGCACAAATTTTTTTCTGAAAAATCTTTAGCACAAAACAAAATACAAATTCAAAGCCTATTGGTTAAGAAAGCGGAGATAAAAAAGGCGGGCTAGCGCCCGCTTTAATAATTAAATTTAATCAAATACTTACGCTATAGTCTCGTAGGCAGGCAAAGTCAGAAATTCAACGAACTCTTCGCTCGTAGCCATTTGTTCAAACATTACCGCGCCGCGTTGATACGGTGTGTCGTTGAAAATTTTGTCGCCATGTTGCGCGCGAATTTTTTCCATTTCCTGCGGGATCATCGCGCGCACCATGTCAGCGGTGATTTTATTGCCGTCTTCGAGTGTGCCCTTGGCTGAGCGTATCCATTGCCACACTTGCGAGCGCGAAATTTCTGCGGTTGCGGCGTCTTCCATCAAATTGAAAATCGGCACGCAGCCATTGCCACCTAACCACGAGCCGATGTATTGAATGCCGACGTTGATATTCATGCGCAGGCCGGCTTCGGTGATGGGCGCTTCGGGGCGGAAGTCGAGTAAATCTTTTCCGGTCACTTTGACGTCATCGCGTTTTTTGTGAATCTGGTTCGGCGTCGGCATCACGGCGTCCCATGCATCCATCGCCATTTTCACCAAGCCCGGATGCGCGACCCAGCCGCCGTCATAGCCATCGGCGGCGTCACGTTCTTTATCCGCTTTCACTTTGGCCATGGCTGCGTCGTTGGCTGCGGGATCATTTTTGATCGGGATCAACGCGGCCATCCCGCCCATCGCCGGCGCGTTGCGCTTGTGGCAGACGCGTAAGAGTTCAAGTGCATAGGCGCGCATGAACGGCACGGTCATGGTGATTTGCGCGCGGTCGGCCAAACAAAATTCTTTGTTGCTACTGAATTTTTTGATGCAGGAAAATATGTAATCCCAACGACCGGCATTCAAACCGGCCGAATGATCGCGCAACTCGTACAAAATTTCTTCCATCTCAAACGCAGCCGGAATGGTCTCGATCAACACTGTGGCTTTGATGGTGCCGTTTGGTATGCCGAGTTCTTTTTGCGCCATGACAAAAATGTCATTCCACAAACGCGCTTCCAGATGCGATTCCATTTTAGGCAAATAAAAATACGGGCCGGAGCCGCGCGCCAATAATTCTTTGGCGTTGGTGAAAAAATACAAAGCAAAATCGACCATGCCGCCGTGCGCAGGTTTGCCGTCGATAACAATATGTTTCTCGTTCAAGTGCCAACCGCGCGGACGAATAATCAGCGTCGCGACTTTATCGTTCAGCTTATAAACTTTACCGGCATCATTGGTAAATGAAACCGTGCGGCGAATCGCGTCACGCAAGTTCACTTGGCCGTCCATATTGTTAGACCATGACGGGCAATTTGAATCTTCGAAATCGCTCATATACATTTTGGCGCCGGAGTTGAGCGCATTAATTACCATCTTGCGATCGACCGGACCGGTGATTTCTACACGACGGTCTTGCATATCAGCCGCTTGCGGCGCAACGCTCCATGCGCCTTCGCGAATCGATTTGGTTTCGGCTAAAAAATCCAGCCCTTTGCCTGTGTCCAATTCTTTTTGACGCACCACGCGTTGCGCTAACAGCGCCTGACGACGCGGCTCAAACGCACGGCAGATTTTCGCCACAAACTCCAGCGCAGCGGGATTCAGAATTTCAGCGTATTGAGGCGTGATGGTGCCAGTGATTTGCATACCGGCGGGAAGAGTTAAATGCGTCATGGAGTCCTTACTTTTAAATTTCACAATGCGAAATGGCACGCCACATTATAAAACATTCGCGCCCATAGGTAAAATCTACACGGCTAGTCAGTCCAACACTTTTCATGTGAACTGCATTTTCTATTTTCATTCTTATTCATTTTTCACAGCAAGCCGATAGCTAGCCCCACAAATCGCAAATGCCGCGATAAAATTTTCTAATATCAATTTCAAGCGCCCATTTCTTTTCTTCTGGGAAATTTGGCCCGAAAAAAATCCGACGGTAATTTTTTGTAGAAAAAAATGGGGTATGGACCTACCTTGTAAAGAGAGTTTCACTGACTAAAATTCAATCAAACATGTACACATTCGATCGCTCAACGCAGTCTCGTCGCGCAGTGTAGACACGACCAGAATTTGTGCGATATCAACAAAAGGGGAATAGCACTAAAAATACCGTAGCAATTATTCATTGAACAATTGGTGAAAAATATGAACGCATCAGCGACAAGCTATGTAGCGCAACGGCAAAGGACAACGCCAAATATTCTGGCCTCTAATTGCTTGTACGCGCATTTGATTAGACACCTTCTACCAGCCCGATTTTCGACGACCGTTTTTTCAAGCAGCTTGATAGTGGCGCTCATGCTGCCCTTGACAACATGGGCAGTTCCTTCCGTCACGTCTGTCTCCGGCTCCTCCGTACAAGAGGGGACTAATGCCCGCTTCGTCGTCCTTCTCAGCGAGGTTCCTGTCTTAGCTTCGACGTTTCGCTTAAGCTTAGGCGGCGGCACTGCGACGGCTGGCGTTGATTACTCCCTCAACATGACCTACTCGACCAATGGCGGCACTAGCAATACTACATTACGATCTGGGAGCATCGCTGCCATACCCGCCGGGACGCGATCGTTTGTCGTGGATGTCCCGACGCTAAACGATACATTCGTTGAACCAACAGAGACGTTTCAACTCACCGTAGCGCCATTGACCAATTCGACCGGCAAGCAAAAAAAAGGTGCCGGCAGCATTCTGGATGTAGCGCCCATACCAACGCCAACACCGACACCGACACCGACACCGA
>JAYVJD010000196.1:0-3748 GCA_043769625.1 Pseudomonadota bacterium
GGCCATGCTCACTTTGCAACAACCGCCGAAGCGTAATGGTTTGGTGTTGGACCAAATGTTATTGCGTGTCGCCAGTCAACATAAAAAAGTGATCGTGCCGTTGGAAACCATCGACGAACAAATCGCGGCCTTCAACGGCATGTCGCAAGCGACTCAGATTGCCTTGCTGCAACATGTGCAATCGAGCCAGTATAAAATTGAAAGTGAAATTAAAGACATGATAGCCGCGTATCTCAAAGGGGATCTAGCGCGCCTGATGGTTTTATCGCGCGTGTCGGCCCCAGGTGGCAAGGTGAGTGAAAAACAAGAGCAGGAATTTTTGGCACGGATACTATTTGAGCGTATTAAAGTGATGGCCGAGCGCCTGGTGCCGCAATTGCAAAAAGGTAACGCGTTTGCTGCATGTGGCGCGCTACATCTTTACGGCGAGCGTGGCATGTTAAGTTTGCTCGAGCAGCAGGGTTACAAAATCACTAAAATGTATTAGCTGCCATCCTGAACGGTAGTGAAGGATCAGCAGGTGTTTTATGACTGTGCGAGATGAAATCACATTCTTCGCTACGCACAGAATCACCACTGTTTTACTTTTTACGATCCTCGCGCAGCATGTCACTGCCTCTTTCGGCAATCATCAATGTTGGAGAGTTGGTATTGCCCGAAGTAATCGTCGGCATGATCGACGCATCAATCACGCGCAGCCCCGCGATGCCGTGTACGCGCAAACGCGCATCGACCACGGCGTTGGCATCGCTGCCCATTTTGCACGTTCCCACAGGATGAAAAATCGTGGTGCCGATATCGCCCGCGGCTTTAGCTAATTCGCTATCGCTTTGCGTCGCCGGGCCAGGCAAAATTTCTTCGGGAAAATATTTCTGCATGGCGGGGGCGGCAACGATTTTGCGCGTCAGTCGTAGTGAATCCGCCGCGACTTTTTTGTCGGCGTCGGTGGTGAGATAGTTAGGCGAGATGGCGGGGGCGGCCAGTGCATCGGCCGATGTAATTTTTACGCTGCCGCGCGAAGTAGGTCGCAAATTGCATACCGATGCGGTGAAGGCGGGAAAGCTGTGCAGTGGCTCGCCGAATTTATCCAGCGACAATGGTTGAATGTGATACTGAATATTCGCGCTACGTTGTGAAGGATCGGATTTGGCAAACGCACCGAGCTGCGACGGCGCCATCGTCAGCGGGCCGCGCCGCTTGAAGGCGTATTCGAGGCCCATGCTGATTTTTCCACGCATCGTATTCGCAATCGTATTCAGCGTGCGCACGTTTTTTACTTTGTAAATCATGCGTAGTTGCAAATGGTCTTGCAGGTTTTCACCAACGCCCGCTACATCGTGCACGACAGGAACGCCGTGTTGCTGTAGCAATGCAGCCGGTCCAATACCGGAGAGTTGCAAGATCTGTGGCGAGCCGATGGTGCCTGCAGCGAGCACAGTTTCGATATTCGCTGCGGCAAAGTGTATTTCGTTGCCCTGAAAAAATTCTACGCCGACCACGCGTTTGTTTTCTACTCGCAATTTTTTTACTTGTGCTTTTGTGATGACGCGCAGATTTGGCCGCTTGATGACAGGATGTAAAAATGCTTTCGACGCATTCCAGCGCACACCGCGTTTTTGGTTCACATCGAAATAGCCGCAGCCTTCGTTGTCGCCGCGATTGAAGTCGTCGGTGTTGGGAATGCCGGTCTGTGCGGCGGCATCACGGAAAGTTTCCAGCAATTCCCATGACAAGCGTTGTTGCTCCACGCGCCATTCGCCCGTCGCGCCGTGCATGTTGTCTGCGCCTTTGTAATAGTTTTCCGAGCGCTTGAATATCGGCAACACATCATTCCAACTCCAGCCGTCATTGCCGAGCGCTCGCCAATGATCGTAATCGTGTGTTTGTCCGCGCATGTAAATCATGGCGTTGATCGACGAGCATCCGCCAAGCACACGACCGCGCGCGTAACCGATGGCGCGACCGTTCAAACCCGGTTGGTTTTCCGTTTTGTAACACCAGTCAGTGCGTGGATTGCCGATGCAATATAAATAGCCGACGGGAATATGGATCCAGATCCAATCATCTTGACCGCCCGCTTCAAGCAGCAAAACTTTTATGTCCGGGTCTGCCGATAATCGATTCGCCAGCACACAACCTGCCGTGCCTGCGCCAATAATAATGTAATCATACGTGCCTGCAGAAATCATAAATTAGTCAATATAATCAATTATTTACCTTTTCATCGTCAATTGTCCGCTGACGGATAATTGTAAATTCACGCGGCCACTTTCGATCGGCATGGCTTCACCGCCACCATCCATTTTCGCCATGCTCGCCACACGCACATTCATCTGCTGATTGAATTGCACTTGTGCGCTGCCCAGCGTGATTTCGCGCACGACGAAATCTTTGTAGCCGAGTGATTTCACTGCAGCCTTGGCTTTTTGTTGCATCGCTGCGATGCCGCGTTCGATCAAGCCTTGTTCTTCGGATGCTTTTAACTCGGGCGATAACTCAAATGAGTTTTGCGCGATTTGCATGGCGCTGGAGAGTTTGCCTGCGAGTTTGCCCAGCGAGCCGAAATCTTTCGATTTCAAAATCAATTCCGCGCGCACGTGCCAGCCGGTGCGCTGGCCTTTGTTGTTATAAATTTGCGAAGTGTTATAGCCGCCCGACGAGGCTTGTACGCCGGGCGTGGCTTTGGCATCCGCCAAAGCCTTGGTGAGTATCTGGTTGGTTTCGGAAGTCAGCGCAGCAGTGTCCGTGCCTTCTTTATCTACCGCCATCACGATCACCGCCATGTCCGGCGTGACTTGCGTCGTCACGGTTGATTCGAGCGTCAAACCATCTACCAGCAACACGGGTCGTTCCATCGGCGGCTGTTGTGCCAGCGTACTAAACGACATTGCCCCTGCAAATACCAAAATAAAAATTCGCTTCATGGCCGTCTCCCACAATGGTGATGGCGTATTGTAATGGATAGCGGGGAATAAAAAAGCCCGGCCTGTCAGGGCTAAACGCCGGTAATCGTTGAGTCAGCAAAAACCTTGGATAGTGGCCAAAATCACTAGACCATTACGTTCATTTTCGACACCCAATAAGATTAATGTTGAAATACGCCTTTGGGATGCCAAGGTCGGATGGAAAAACCAAACTCGGGCGAGCAGGGGTGGAACAAAGATATGATAAGGTGGCCACCAATAACCATTGATTTTTACTGGTGTTAAATGACAAAAAAACCGAAAAGCCCCCGCGACAAAATTATTGCGCAAATGCTAGGTTGGGAACCGGAACGGCTCTTGCGCGAGATAGCAGATAAAAAAGAGCGGTTCGTTAGCGAGGGGATTACGCAAGGACGCTACGCTGAAGAGGGGGTGTATGGCAAAATGTACGGTGCATTTCTGTCTCTGCAAAAAATTTAACCATTCGTCATGTATGCACAGACGAAAGTGATGAAGTTTTTGCGAACCCGCTGGTGGAGCTGTCCCGTATGTATTATTGGGATTTGCGCTTCTCCAAGGCCTGCTTGCGCGAAGTGGGACGTACTGATTATGTGCGCACACAAAGGGAGCTCGCAGCCATGGCCGATTTGAGTTTAGTGCTGGGGCTGACCGCTCAGGCAGAATGGATGTATCGTGAGTATGTAGAGAATTCAAATGTGGCATTGGCTCGCGGTGATTACATCGACCCGGAGATTGATGCGCTGACCAGGCAGACGGCGGCGCTGTGGTTTGACGGGACAGCAGCGCTGCAACAGATCGACTTT
>JAYVJD010000197.1:0-9739 GCA_043769625.1 Pseudomonadota bacterium
ATTTTTCTACGTCCTGCTTCGCCTTCTTTTTTCAGCTGCTCTAACTGTGGCAGCACTATCGAGAGCAACTGCATAATGATTGACGACGAAATGTACGGCATGATGCCCAGCGCGAAAATACTGAAGCGCGAAATGGCACCACCGGAGAACATATTGAACATATCCAATATGCCGCCTTGCTGGCTCTTAAATAGCTTGGATAATTGCGCAGGATCAATACCCGGCACCGGAATAAATGTTCCAAGACGGTAAACGATCAACGCGAGCAGCAAAAACACCAGTCGGCGCTTTAAGTCACCGAACTTTTGTCCCCCACTTAGCGCAAGATTAGCAGCCAATGTTGACTCAGCCTTCTGTCAAGCTGCCACCGGCAGCTTCAATCGCGGCGCGTGCGCCTTTGGTCGCACCGATGCCGATCAACTTCACAGCGCGATTCACTTCGCCCGACAAAAATACTTTTGCGGCCAAGGCTTTGCCGGAAATAATGCCGGCCTGTTTCAACGCGAGCAGATCGACTGTATCAACCGGCAATTTCGCCAAGTCGCTTAAGCGAACTTGTGCAGTGTCATTGCGTGTCATCGAAATAAAACCACGCTTAGGCAAGCGGCGCTGCAAAGGCATTTGTCCGCCTTCAAAACCGACTTTGTGGAAACCACCCGAGCGAGATTTTTGTCCTTTGTGGCCGCGACCGGCTGTTTTGCCCAGGCCACTGCCAATTCCACGACCAACACGACGGCGATTACGCTTACTGCCTTCTGCCGGTTTAAGATTATTTAATTCCATGACTTATCCTTCAGCTTTCACCAGATGTGCCACGGTATTAATCATGCCGCGCACCATCGGAGTATCAACCAACTCAACTGTTTGGTGCATGCGCATCAGGCCAAGGCCACGAACGCTTGCAACGTGATTTTTTTTCGCACCGATAGGGCTTTTGACCAGGGTGACTTTAACTTTTTTAGCGGTCATCTGATTACCCCAGAATTTCTTCAATAGTTTTGCCGCGCTTTGCCGCGACTTCAGACGGACGATTCATCGCTTCTAAGCCGTTTAAGGTTGCGCGAATTACGTTGTAGGGGTTCGCAGAGCCAATGCACTTTGCCAAAACGTTGGTCACGCCAACGACTTCAAACACAGCGCGCATTGCACCACCAGCGATAATGCCGGTACCATCTGCCGCAGGCTGCATAAATACTTTGGCTGCGCCATGCTGACCGATCACCGAGTGATGCAAGGTGCCGTTTTTCAAATGTATCTTGACCATCTTGCGGCGCGCGTCATCCATGGCTTTTTGTACAGCCACGGGCACTTCACGCGACTTTCCTTTGCCCATGCCGATGCGTCCGTCGCCATCACCAACAACTGTCAGCGCAGCAAACGCCATAATGCGTCCGCCTTTAACAACTTTGGTCACGCGATTAACGGCGACCATTTTCTCGCGCATTCCGTCGCTGTTCTCTTGCTTATTGGTATCAATCTTTGCCATAAATAATCCTATGTGCTTCGCTTAGAACGTCAAGCCGGCTTCACGCGCGGCATCTGCTAGTGCTTTTACACGGCCATGGTAACGAAAGCCGGAACGATCAAATGCCACTTGCGAGACACCTGCTAATTTCGCTTTTTCCGCAATACGCTTGCCAATCATCGTTGCGGCTTTGATGTTGCCACCATTGCCTAATTCCTTGCGCACTTCTGGCTCAAGCGACGATGCGCTAGCCAATACTTTTGAGCCTGTGCTATCGATGATTTGGGCATAGATATGCGTATTGGTGCGGTGTATCGTCAGACGAACCGCTTTAAGTTCCGCTATCTTGGCGCGGGTCGGTTTGGCCCTGCGCAAACGCGCTTGTGTTTTATCTATCATGCTAGCCTCGATTACTTCTTCTTGGTTTCTTTAAGGGTGATCTGCTCGTCGGAATAGCGCACGCCTTTGCCTTTGTAGGGCTCAGGAGGACGATACGCGCGAACTTCTGCGGCGATCTGCCCAACCAATTGCTTATCAATACCTTTGATAAGAATTTCAGTTTGTGTTGGTGTTTCGGCCTTAATGCCTTCGGGCATTTTGTGCACGACGGGGTGGGAGAAACCGAGGGTTAAATTCAAAGCCGCGCCTTGCGCTTGTGCTCGATAACCCACGCCCACCAACAACAGCTTTTTCTCATAACCCTTGGTCACACCTTGCACCATATTGGCCAGCAAAGCGCGCGCAGTGCCTGACATGGCATTAGCTTGTTGTGAATCGTTTACCGGAATGAAAGTCAGCTTACCTTCACTGCTATTGACGGTGACGTCGCTATTAATCTCGCGCTTTAGCGTACCCAGCGGGCCTTTAACAGAAACCAAGCCGGCAACAATGCTGACTTCAACTTTATCCGGAATTACTACTGGACTTTTACCTATACGTGACATGTCTTCCCCTTACGCCACAATGCACAGCACTTCACCGCCCACGCCAGAGGCGCGAGCGCGGCGGTCGGTCATCACGCCCTTGGAAGTGGAGACAATTGCGACACCCAAGCCATTCATGACACGAGGGATGTCGCCGCAGGTTTTATAAATACGCAAGCCTGGACGACTTACGCGTTCGATTTTTTCAATGACTGGGCGACCGGCGTAATACTTCAGACCGATTTCAAGCACTGGCTTATCATCTTCCGGCTTAATGCTAAAACCATCAATATAACCCTCGTCTTTTAACACTTGGGCGATGGCTTGCTTTAACTTGGAAGCAGGCATGACTACTGACACTTTCTCCGCTTGCTGCGCATTGCGGATACGGGTCAACATGTCGGCGATGGGATCACTCATACTCATATTATTGTCTCCTACCAGCTTGCCTTGACGATGCCGGGGATTTCTCCGCGCATTGCTATATCACGCAGTTTGCTGCGACCCAGACCAAATTTGCTATACACACCGCGCGGCCGGCCGGTCAATGCGCAACGATTGCGCAAACGAACAGGGCTGGAGTTGCGGGGGAGTGCTTGCAAGCGCAAACGAGCCGCGTAGCGATCTTCGTCGGACAGCTTGCTGTTGTTAATGATTGCCATCAATTCAGCACGTTTAGGGGCGAATTTTTTCACCGTTTCACGGCGTTTCAGGTCTCGGTTTATCAGTGCAACTTTAGCCACTTGAACCTCAATTCTTGAAAGGGAACTTGAAAGCAGTCAATAGTGCACGGCCTTCAGCGTCGGTTTTTGCGGTGGTGGTGAGCGTAATGTTCATACCACGCAATGTATCAATCTTGTCGTACTCAATTTCGGGAAAAATAATCTGTTCTTTGATACCCATGTTGTAATTGCCACGGCCATCAAAAGATTTGCCTGAGATGCCGCGGAAATCGCGAATCCGTGGAATAGCGATCGTGACTAAGCGATCCATGAATTCGTACATGCGCTCTTGACGCAAAGTAACTTTGCAACCAATCGGATAATCATCGCGAATTTTAAAACCGGCGATAGATTTTTTTGACTTGGTCACAACAGGCTTTTGACCGGCGATTTTTTGCATATCAGATACAGCATGCTCCATGACTTTTTTGTCCGCAACCGCTTCACCCACACCCATGTTCAAGGTGATTTTGGTAATGCGCGGGACTTCCATCGCGGATTTGTAACCAAACTGCTCTGTCAGCTGTTTGACGACAACGTCTTTATAGTAAGTATGTAGGCGGCTCATTATTTATCCTCAAGCGTCGACGGTTGCGCCGCTGGATTTGAATATGCGGACTTTGCGGCCATCTGCAAGCACTTTGCATCCGACGCGGTCTGCTTTTTTCTCCGCTGCGTTATAAAGAGCGATATTGGAAATGTGAATAGGCATTTCTTTTTCAACAATACCACCAGGGGTACCCTTCATCGGGTTAGGCTTAGTGTGTTTTTTGACCTTGTTGATACCCTCTACTAATACGCGGTCATACTCCCCCACTGTCAATACACTTCCGCGCTTACCCTTATCTTTACCGGTAAGCACAATGACATCATCGCCTTTACGAATTTTTTGCATATGATTTCCTTACAGCACTTCAGGTGCCAGGGAAACGATTTTCATAAACCGCTCGGTGCGAAGTTCGCGCGTTACTGGTCCGAAAATACGTGTGCCAATAGGCTCAAGTTTATTGTTCAGCAAAACGGCAGCATTACCGTCGAATTTAATCAAGGAGCCATCGCTGCGACGCACGCCTTTGGCGGTACGCACAACAACTGCGCTGTGCACTTCGCCTTTTTTGACGCGTCCACGTGGCGCAGCGGATTTAATGCTGACCTTGATAACATCGCCGATATTTGCATAACGACGCTTTGATCCGCCCAACACCTTGATGCACATTACTGTGCGCGCACCGGTATTGTCGGCGATATCCAATATGGATTGCATTTGAATCATTTGTTTGCTCTCTCCAACTTGATTGCAAGGCTAAGTCAGCCAACAATCAGTTTTGGAACCCGAAGGGTTAGGGCTTGGCCTGAGGTGCGGGCTTTACCAAAAAAAAGATTGTAACCTGTTTTGTAACTTATTTGCAACTGTTTACTTAAACGGCCCGTGCTTTTTCCAACAATTTGGTCACTTGCCATGCTTTAGTCTTGGACATGGGGCGGCATTCCTGGATTTCTACCAGATCGCCCGTATGCACGTTGGCATCCACGTTATGCGCATGATATTTTTTGCTGCGACGAACGAATTTACCGATTACCGGATGAGCGACACGGCGCTCAACCTGAACCGTGACTGTCAGCTGCATTTTGTCGCTGACGACACGACCTGTGAGGGTGCGCAGTACTTTGACTTGATCCATATCAATTTCCTTTCTGCGTCAATAGCGTGCGCATGCGCGCAACGTCACGGCGGTTTTTCTTCAATTCGCTGGTATTGTTCATTTGCTGGGTGGCAAGTTGCATACGCGCATTAAATTGGGCTTTTAATGTTACCAAAAGCTCTTGATTTAATTCAGCTTTTCCCATTGCCTTGAGTTTGTTATTGCGTTCAGTCAGTTTCATCATCATCATCCTAATTGGCGCACAACAAAGCGGGTCTCAATCGGCAGCTTAGCGGCGGCCAAGGCAAACGCCTCGCGCGCCAGCGCTTCATTGACTCCGTCCATTTCGTACAGGACTTTGCCTGGCTGAATTTCAGCAACGAAATACTCAGGGCTACCTTTACCATTTCCCATGCGAACTTCAGCTGGTTTTTTGGAAATCGGTTTATCCGGGAATATACGAATCCAAATACGTCCGCCACGCTTGATATGACGTGTCATGGCGCGACGAGCGGCCTCGATCTGACGCGCTGTTAAACGGCCGCGACCGACGGCTTTGAGGCCGAATTCACCAAAGCTGACCTTGGCACCGCGTGTCGCCACGCCGGTATTACGGCCTTTTTGTTCTTTACGATATTTACGTCTAGCTGGTTGCAGCATTTTTCACTCCTGGCTTTCTTGGCTTTCGCTCTGCTTGCTCGGGTACTGGCGCGACTACAGGTTGCTCTCCGCGGCCCATGACCTCACCTTTGAATACCAACACTTTTACGCCAATGATGCCGTAAGTGGTTTTGGCTTCAGAAAAACCGTAATCAATGTCGGCACGCAGGGTATGCAATGGCACACGACCTTCGCGATACCATTCGGTACGGGCGATTTCGATTCCGTTCAAACGCCCGGCGCTGGTGATCTTGATACCCTGCGCACCAAGGCGCATCGCATTTTGCATCGCGCGTTTCATCGCACGTCGGAACATCACGCGCTTTTCCAATTGCGAGGTAATACCGTCGGCAATAATCTGCGCGTCAATTTCAGGCTTGCGAATCTCTTCAATATTGACGTGAACTGGAACGCCCATCAATTTCTGCAGCGCGCTGCGGAGCTTCTCAATGTCCTCTCCTTTTTTGCCAATGACAATACCGGGGCGCGCGCTGTAGATGGTTATTTTGGCATTCTTTGCTGGTCGCTCAATGACAATTTTGCCAACGGCGGCCTGGCTCAATCTTTTCTTTAAGTAATCACGTACCTTGATGTCTTCGAGCAACATGCCGGCGAAATTTTTTGTGTTGGCATACCACTTAGAGGTCCAGTTTTTCTGAACGGCAAGGCGGAAACCAATTGGATGTATTTTCTGTCCCATAGCTGTCCTTAGTCTCCAACCGTCACATAGATGTGACAAGTTGGTTTGATGATTTGGTTTCCGCGGCCCTTGGCGCGAGCTGTGAATCGTTTCAGTACTGGGCCTTTCTCAACATGGATGGTCGACACTTTAAGCGTATCGATATCCGCGCCTTCGTTGTGCTCCGCATTGGCAATCGCCGACTCCAAGACCTTCTTAATGATCGTCGCACCTTTCTTGGGGTTAAACGTCAGAATATCAAGTGCCTGATCGACTTTTTTGCCGCGAATCAGATCAGCAACTAAGCGTCCCTTTTGTGCTGAAAGGCGTACACCAATCAATTTTGCTTGTACGTTCATGCTTAGCCTTTCTTAGCCGGGGCTGCGACTTTTTTATCTGCCGCATGGCCTTTAAAAGTGCGCGTCATTGAGAATTCGCCCAGTTTGTGGCCGACCATATTTTCTGACACATACACAGGTATGTGTTGCTTGCCGTTGTGCACGGCAATGGTCAGACCAACAAAATCAGGCAATACGGTGGAGCGGCGCGACCAGGTTTTGATCGGGCGTTTATCTTTACTGGCCAAAGCAGTTTCTACTTTCTTCAGCAAGTGGCCATCAACAAATGGACCTTTTTTAATTGAACGTGGCATGGACTACCCTCACTTAGCTAAATGACGACGACGAACAATCATGCTGCTCGTGCGTTTGTTGCGTCGGGTTTTGAGGCCCTTGGCTGGCTGGCCCCATGGCGAAACCGGATGATGACGTCCGCCACCGCCGTTGCCGCGACCGCCCATTGGGTGATCGACTGGGTTCATGTTGATAGCGCGTACTGTTGGACGCCAACCGCGCCAACGATTCGCACCCGCTTTACCGATAACGCGCAGGTTATGCTCAGCATTACCCACTTCGCCGATCGTCGCGCGGCAATCAACGTGCACTTTACGAATTTCGCCAGAGCGTAAACGTAACTGCGCGTAGCTGCCTTCGCGTGCCAATAACTGCACTGAAGTGCCCGCTGAGCGAGCAATTTGCGCGCCTTTACCGGGCAACATTTCGATGCAATGAATCGTGCTACCGACCGGGATGTTGCGCAATGGCAGGCAATTGCCCGGCTTGATTGGCGCTTCCGATCCGTTGAACAATTGCGTTCCTGGCACCACGCCTTTTGGCGCAATGATGTAACGACGCTCGCCGTCTGCGTATAACAGCAGAGCCAAGTGCGCGCTACGATTTGGATCGTATTCCAGGCGCTCAACTTTTGCCGGAATCGCATCTTTGTTGCGTTTGAAATCCACCAAACGGTAATGCTGTTTATGACCGCCACCATGGTGACGCGTCGTGATGCGTCCACTATGGTTACGACCGGCACGGCGTGATTGGCTTTCAACAAGCGCTGCGACCGGTGGACCTTTGTGCAAATGCGGGCTGGTCAGTCGAACTACTGCGCGACGACCAGGAGATGTAGGTTTTAGTTTTACTAATGGCATGATTTATCCTTTACTGGCCAGCGGTGAAGTCAATTTGCTGACCTGGAGCAAGGCAGATGTACGCTTTTTTGTAACCGCCTCGTGTACCGACTGAACGACCTTTGCGCTTGGTTTTGCCGGCGGTGTTCAGTACTTGCACGCTTTGCACTTGTACTTTGAACAACAGTTCGACGGCAGCCTTGATTTCTGGCTTGGTCGCATCGGGGGCTACGCGGAAAATAATCTGTTCGTGTTTTTCAGCAACGTAAGTGCTCTTCTCCGACACCAACGGTGCCTGAATAATAATCATCAAACGTTCTGGATTGAATTTTTGTGTGGCGGCGTTCATACCAGCACCTCTTCCATTTTCTTGACTGCGCTTTTGGTCATCAACACATGCGGAAAGCGAATCAAATTGACCGGATCAGCGTGGGCGACATCAAGCACCAACACATGCGGCAAGTTGCGTGAGGACAAGAATAGATTTTCATCCACGCTGTCGATCAGAATCAATACGCTTTCCAATCCCATGCCTTTCAGCTTGGCGGCCAACAATTTCGTCTTCGGCGCATCAATGCTGAATTGATCGACAATCTTCAAACGATCTTCGCGCACTAACTGCGACAGGATGGAAGCCATACCTGCGCGATGCATTTTCTTGTTTATTTTTTGGGTAAAGTTTTCGTCAGGGCTGTTCGGGAAAATCTTACCGCCGCCACGCCACAATGGGCTAGACGCCATACCGGCACGAGCACGACCGGTACCTTTTTGCGCCCAAGGCTTGCGCGTAGATTTCGCTACATCGCTACGGCCTTTTTGCGCACGGTTACCGGAGCGAGCATTCGCTTGGTAAGCAATAACGAGTTGATGAATCAGCGCTTCGTTGTACTCCCGACCGAACAATTCGTCCGATGCGGCGACGGATGAAGTTGACAGACCTTTGTCATTAATTAATTTGAGTTCCATTACGCACCTGCCTTCACTGCGGGACGCACAACCACATGGCCGCCTGGTGAACCAGGTATTGCGCCCTTGATCAGCAGCAAACTGCGATCGGTGTCGATGCGAATAATTTCGAGATTCTGTGTGGTGCGTTGATCATCGCCCAAGTGACCGGCCATACGCTTACCCGGAAACACACGGCCCGGATCCTGCGCCATACCGATAGAACCGGCGGAATTGTGCGAACGTGAGTTACCGTGCGACGCGCGGTTTGAGCTGAAGTGGTGGCGCTTGATCGCGCCCTGGAAACCTTTACCGATGCTTGTACCAGTAACGTCCACTTTCTGACCCACTTGGAAAATGTCCACACCAATTTTTGCGGCTGGCGCAAATTTGGCGGCATCTTCTACGCTAATGGGGAATTCCCCTAACAGCGTACCGGCTTCAACGCCCGCTTTGGCGTAATGCCCAGCGACCGCTTTAGTGATACGACTGGCGCGGCGTGAACCGAAAGCCACTTGCACAGATGAGTAACCATCCACTGCGGGGGTTTTAATTTGAGTAACGCGATTATTGGACACGTCCACGACAGTTACTGGAACGGAATCACCGTCAGCAGTAAAAACGCGGGTCATGCCAATCTTGCGACCGAGCAATCCTAGAGACATATCTTCTTTCCTTTTAATTACAAGGTGCCGACTACAATTGGCCGGCGATTTATTTATAAATCAAACTACTGGCGCGATTAACGCCGAGCTACCACAACAATTACAACTTAATTTCTACATCCACACCCGCTGGCAAATCCAGCTTCATCAATGCATCGACGGTCTTGTCTGTAGGATCAACAATATCCATCAAGCGCAAATGGGTACGAATTTCAAACTGATCACGCGATGTTTTATTCACGTGTGGCGAACGCAAAACGTCGAAGCGTTCAATACGGGTAGGCAAAGGCACCGGGCCTTTAACCACGGCGCCCGTGCGTTTAGCCGTCTCAACAATTTCCATCGCGGATTGGTCGATCAAACGGTAGTCAAACGCTTTAAGGCGAATGCGAATTTTTTGGTGCGTAGTGCTTGTGGCCATAAACTTCTTTCGTTTCTAAGTATTTGATTACAATAAACTATCTAACGCTTATTCAATCACCTTGGCCACCACACCGGCGCCCACAGTACGACCGCCTTCGCGAATGGCGAAGCGTAAGCCGTCTTCCATAGCAATCGGTGCAATC
>JAYVJD010000198.1:0-3694 GCA_043769625.1 Pseudomonadota bacterium
GTCGGCGTAGTAAGGGCCTTTTTTGTAATCCACGCGCGATACGATTTCGGGAATCAAAAAATTCAAATCCGAGTAGCCTTGCCCGTGCGCATGCGTCGGCATATTCACCGGCATGCCGGCGACGGACGTGGCGAAGTCGGTGCCGTGATCAAGATTGAACCCGCGCAGAAAATATTGATTGGCTTTGCCTTCGCCGCTATGTTGGGTGATGATTACGCCGGGCACAAATTCCAATACTTCGCCGGGCCGTTGCAGCGGGCGTGTCTCAATTAACTTCGCGTTCACGCTGCCCTGGCTCGCCGCATCCGATGTGCCGACGCCGCTGGCGTAATTGCCTCGGACTTCGATTTTTTCTACCACTTCGGTTTCGTGGGCGAAAATATTACTACTGAAGGCTGTTAAAATATTAAATAAAATCAAATACTTATAGTAATTCTTCACACGGTATTCCAGAAATACAAAGTGGTGATTATAAACGCGAATGAATGAGAACTAGGTCGCTGATTGCAACAAACGTGTCAGCGCCACATCTTGTGTTTTGTTTCGCGCAAGCCAATCACGCACCAGCGCAATTATCGTTACGTCCCTCGCTGCGACTGCGGCTTCAAGCAAGATACGGGTATCGGCTGGCTCTTTTTGCGTGCGCCAATTTTGTTGCGCTAATTTCAATGCACTGGCCACGTCGTTTTGCACGCGCAAGGCAAAACGCGCTTGTTCGCGCTCGTGGCTGCGGTCGCCGCGCAAGGCAGCAGAGGCGAAGCGCAGTTGCAATTGATCAGCGTAATCTTTGGCTTCCTTCTGCTGGGTCAGTTTCAATGCCTCGGCGTAACGCAACAGCAAACCATCGGCGCGGATTTTATCTTTTAATAATGGGATCACTTCGGCTGCGCGTTTTTGGTCGAGTAAAAAATCAGCATAAGCGGCAATCGAGTAGCTGTCTTCTGCATCGGCTTTTAGCGCCGCGCGGAAATGTTTTTCGGCTTCGGCAGTTTTGCCGAGGCGCGTTGCCATCTCGGCTAACTGAGTCAACACCCAGCTATTCAATTCGGGTTCAGACTTGCTATATTGCGCGTATGCCTGCGTCAGTTGTTGATAACTCGGCTCCGCGTAGGCACTCACGCTACCAATCCCGGTGATGCACATATGCAAGATGAGCGGCGACGTAATACGCGTCAGCGCCTGGCAGGACTTCATCGCTTCTGCGTAGCGGCCTTGCACTTGCAATATCGACGCACGCGTCAACCACGCCTGCGGATTCGATTTGTCGATTTTAATGACGTCGTTTAACTCCGTCAGAGCCGCGTCGAATTGATGCGTGCTTTGCGCCAGTGTCGCGCGCAGTATGCGCACGTCTATCGGCGCATCGGCGAGATTCCACCACGGCGCGAGCGCGGCTTGGGCGTAGCCGGCGTAACGCGGGTCGGATTGTTTGCGCCCGATTTCTATATAGTGGCGTGCGGTTTTCAGCGCGAGGGCTAAGTTATTCGGGTGTTGTGCCAGCGTGGTTTTTAGCCCGCGTAATTCATTCTTGCTGGCACTATTTTTATCGGCTAATCGTTCGAGGATTTGCGTATCCGCCGCTGGCACATAAGGCGCGGCCAGGGCGGGCAAGCTAATCAATAACGAAAAAAGTAACAAAAAAAATTTCATCATATGACCTTTAATCATGCTTGTCGTCGGATGCTGGCGAGCTCCTGCTTATTCATTGCCCGCCAGCACGTCGGTTGAAAAACATTCAGCTCAACGGAGCAGGCTCCGCATCCTCCGGTTCCGTCGCAGTCATGCCCTTGATGTCGATGGCCTCGACCGTTTCATCAGCGCTAGTTGTCATACTGTTTACTTGATTGATAAACGGATCGACCGCTGGCGCAGGCGCTGCAGTGCTGCTGCTACCGCCGCAAGCGCCCAGCAAGATGCTAATACATAACATATTGATTATATTTAAGTATTTCATCATAGCCTCCTAGTCAGAAACGCCGTTGGGCGAGCCAGCCAAAGGTGTTTTGATGTAAGGGAAAGTTGCATCAAAAAAGCTGTCATCGACGAATGCACCGTCGGTGAATTTGATGCTCCCCGACGGCGCGTCGGCGGGTACGCAACCCAAATTGATCGTGCATAACAATCCCATCGCCACGCGCAACTCGATATCCACTACGTCATCACCAGGACGACGACCGTTGGGGAAGCCTGCGGTGTCGCCGCCGACTACGCCAAGACGATTCTGCGAACCTTTGGCTTTGACCGCTGTGCTGGTATTCAGGCGCAACATTTCCGAGGGCGTGACTTTGGCTTGTTGATTGAGGCCGGGCACGCCGGTAAGGAACGCGGCGACTAAATCATTACGCGGAAAATTGGTCGGCGCTTTGACGCCAGCGCCACCGAACAAAATTTCCACCAGTGCGGGCAACGTCGGGTTGGTGACGTAGTCGGCGAATTGCGCGTCGTTCTCCGGCTTGCTGTGGTTGAAACGGTCTTTGTCTTTTAAGCCAATGACCACTTCATTCACCAGTGGCGAACCCAAACGTGAAACTTGCGTCCATGGTCCTCCTTGGCGGCTGGCGTTCAAACCGGTCGGGGTGGGATCAAGCAAACGCGCCTGGCGCAAGCTGGCGCTGGTCCAGCCGCCGATGACAGGATCGGTGCCGCGCGTTAAGCAACTGATCGGAATTTCCATCACCAAACTGGTGACATTCGCGTCGGCGAGATCATCTTTCTCTAATTTTTCCGCGTTAGCATCAAACTCGACCGCCGGTGCTTTGATGTTGACCAGATCAAAAGTTTCGCCCAGATTCACCACGAACGGATCTTTGCGCTGGCCGACGAACACGCGCCCGTCGCCGCATTGAGGAATGGCGACGTTATACACATGCTTAGCTGCATAGCCCGCGTAATCGGCGATGGTTTTGGTGCCGATGTTATCGACAGGCTTGTCAAACGTTGGCGAGGCATTGGCCTTGTTGGTAATAGCCGCGCGCTGCCCGGCGCGACGATTGCCGCGCACGACATCAACGGTAAAGGTTTCGCGTACATTCAAGGTTGCGGGATTCACATCGCTGATGGCGCCGGCCTGTGTCAGAGGAATGGAAATATTTTTTCCACCTATGGGCAGGGTAATATCTTTCAACGTATTTTTGAAACGGAATTGAAACGTCAGATCTTCTTTGGCATCGCCGTCGTTATCGATATGGATTTCATAAAGCGCGCCGGCATCCATAGTGAAATAATTCGGCCCGCCGTAGGGGGCTTGTAGCGGCTGATAGTTTGCCACCAAGGTCACATAATCTTGCCGCCCGGTTTCATAGCTGCGGAACATATAAAAATCCGTGCCATCTACCTTGCGTTGTTTGGTGATGAACGGCGCTTCGCGATGGCTGGAAGCGAAAGCCGACGGTGCGGCGACAAGCAATGCGGCGAGGCCGATGCCCAGCGAGCCAATGGCCCGGTTCAGGCGTGATCGGGCAAAGGGACAAGTATTCATGGGTGTCTCCGAATAACGAGGTTGGAAAGTGTCAGGAGCGGCACGCCGAGCGTCGTGGTGCCAGCCAGACCCTGTGGAACCGTTGTGCATGCAGGCATGCACAACGGTTCCAGCGTCCACCCTAGATTCGAATGGAGACGCCCACCGTGCGCTGCCACACGTTGTGACGAGCAAAGGCCGAATCACCGGCTACGGTCGGCGAGACAGCCACCACCC
>JAYVJD010000199.1:0-3675 GCA_043769625.1 Pseudomonadota bacterium
GCGAGCGACAATACACAACTATTTGATTTAATTAAAGAAATTGATGTTATTTTTGAAATTGAAAACAACGCAAGCTTGAACTATCTGGATAAACAGCGCGGTATTTCCAAGCGCGTGATGTTGCGCGATGGTTGCGTCGAAGCAGTGCGGTTGACAGGTGAAACCATCGCGCGCGAGTGGCTTAAGAATTTAATGGCGCAAGGTTTGCAAGCCGATAACGTGCGCCCGTGGGTGCTCGCGCCAGTGCAAACGCCGCCGGTCGGTAGCGTCATGCGCGGACGCATCGTATGCAATTGTTTTGATGTGTCGGAAAAAGAAATTCAAGCCACATTCGCCAGCGGCGCAGATTTGAATGCGGTGCAAGCCAAACTGAAATGCGGCACCGAATGCGGCTCATGCTTGCCCGAACTCAAACGTCTCGCCACCATTCATTTCCAGCAGGCGGCCTGATGAGCTACGCCCATTACATTAAGGAAATCGGCCGTGGCGAGCACGGCGCGCGCGATTTGAGCGAGCACGACGCGTACCAATTATTTTCCGCCATGCTCGACGGCGGCGTGCCCGATCTGGAATTGGGCGCGATTATTTTGTCGATGCGTAACAAGACCGAATCGCTGGGCGAACTCATCGGCATGCATCGCGCGACGAGCGAGCGACTGCATCATTTGCGCGTGCCTTCAGGCTTAGCGAAGCCCATCGTGATGCCGACTTATAACGGCGCGCGGCATCAGGCCAATTTGTTGCCGTTGCTGGTATTGCTGTTGAAGCGTTTCAATATCCCGGTGTTACTGCACGGCAGTTTGGACAGCAATGGCCGCGTAGCAACAGCCTATATTTTGCGCGAGCTCGGCGTGATGCCTTGCGCCAGTTTGGCCGCGACACAAAAAGCGCTGGACGAAGACGGCATCGCGTTTGCGCCGACGGCGCTGCTCTCGCCTGGCTTGGCGAATTTGCTCGCGTTACGCACACGCCTCGGCGTGCGCAATGCGGCGCACTCCATCGTGAAAATGATCGATCCATTCAGTGGCGCAGGCCTGCCCCTGGTCAGCGTGAGTCATCCGGCTTATCTGGATAAAATGCGCGAATTTTTTGTCGCGACAGGTCATAGCGCTTTACTCATGCGCGGCACCGAAGGCGAAGCGTTTGCCAATCCGAAACGCCGTCCGCAAATCGACTATTTCAATCAAGGCGTAACAGAAATTTTATTTGAAGCTGAAGCCGGTTCACTCAAAACTTTGCCGGATTTGCCCGACAATATCGAAGCCGCCACCACGGCGATTTGGATAGAAAAAGTTTTGAGCGGAAAAATTCCGGCGCCGTATCCCATTTTGAATCAAATGGCCTGTTGTCTTTACGCCAGCGGTTATAGCGATGATTTTAATCAAGCCAAAGCCATCGTCGCGATGGAAACCAATACGAAAGCCGCCGCATGAAAACCAGTAATGGAAAAGTCTATTTAATCGGCGCAGGGCCCGGCGATGTCGAGCTGCTCACGATCAAAGCGGTGCGCGTGCTCGGTCTCGCCGACGTGGTCTTGCTGGACGATTTAGTCAGCCGCGATGTTTTGCAATTCACTCAGCCGCGCGCACGCGTGATAGAAGTCGGCAAACGCGGCGGCTGCAAATCGACGCCGCAAGCGTTTATCGAAAAAATCATGCTGCGTTACGCACAGCGCGGCGTGATCGTCGCGAGGGTGAAAGGCGGTGATCCGTTTGTGTTCGGCCGCGGCGGCGAAGAAATGCAAACCTTGCAACGCGCAGGTGTTGAAGTCGAAGTCGTCAACGGCATTACCTCAGGCATCGCCGCACCCGCCGCCCTCGGCATCCCCGTCACCCATCGCAATTGCAGTCGCGGCGTGACCTTCATCACCGGCCATACGCGTGATGGCTCCCCGCCGAACTGGCGCGCGTTAGCAGAGTCGGGCACGACCTTGGTGATTTATATGGGCATGACGAATTTGTCTTCCACCGTGGCAGCGTTGCGCGAAGCCGGGATGGCAAACGATATGCCAGCCGCCGTAATTGAAAACGCTATGAACCAAGATCAAAAAAGCGCGATTACCACATTGATCAATTTGCCTGAAGCCGTGAAGCGCGCAGGTTTAGGCAGCCCGTCCATCGTCGTAATCGGCGAAGTGGTCAACCTCGCCAACGTGCTACAGCAAGCGAAAATTGTTGTAGCAGCATAGTTACATAACCATTTGATTATTATAACATTTTTATATTAGGTGTAAATATGAAAAAAATGAAATTAGTCATGGTGGGTAACGGTATGGCCGGCGTGCGCACCTTGGAAGAGTTGTTGAAAATCGCACCGGATTTATATGACATCAGCGTGTTCGGCGCGGAACCACACGCCAACTACAACCGCATTTTATTGTCACCAGTGTTGGCGGGCGAGATGACGGTACAGGACATCATGCTCAACGATGTCGATTGGTATCAAGAAAATAACATCAAGCTGCATTTGAATAAAAAAATTACCAAGATTGACCGCGTTGCGCGCAAAGTCATCGCGGCAGACGGCACGGAAGAGGAATACGACCGCTTGCTCCTCGCCACCGGATCGAACCCGTTCATGTTGCCGATACCCGGCAAAGACTTGCACGGCGTGTTGAGCTATCGCGATATTAAAGATACCGACGGCATGATAGATGCAGCGAAAAAATATCGACATGCCGTGGTCATCGGCGGCGGCTTGCTCGGGCTGGAAGCGGCCAATGGTTTGAAATTGCGCGGTATGGAGGTGACCGTGGTGCATCTGGCCGAATGGCTGATGGAACGCCAGTTGGATAAGACGGCAGCGATGATGTTACAAAAATCGCTGGAGCAAAAAGGTTTGAAGTTTTTGCTGCAAAAACAGACAGCAGAATTAACCGGCAACGCAGAAGGGCGCGTGACCTCAGTCAAATTCAAGGACGGCGCAGAAATTCCCGCTGATCTGGTGGTGATGGCGGTCGGCATCAAGCCCAATACCGAGCTGGCGGAATCAGCCGGCATCCATTGCAGTCGCGGCATAGTGGTTAACGACACCATGCAAACCTACGACCCACGCGTGTATGCCGTGGGTGAATGCGTCGCGCATCGGGGCATCGCCTATGGTTTGGTTGCGCCTTTATTCGATATGGCGAAAGTCTGCGCCAATCATTTGGGTGAATTGGGCATCGGCCGCTACCAAGGCTCGGTCACTTCGACCAAACTCAAAGTCACTGGTATCGATTTATTTTCAGCCGGCGATTTCACTGGCGGCGATGATACGGAAGAAATCTTATTACACGACGCTATCGGCGGCGTGTATAAAAAACTGGTGATCAAAAATGATCAGATCGTCGGCAGCGTGCTGTATGGCGACACGGCGGACGGCTCGTACTATTTCCAGTTATTGCGCGACAAGCAGAACATCGACGAAATCCGCGACAACCTGATGTTCGGCCAAAATCATTTGGGTAACACGGGGCATCAAGGGCAAAACAAAGCAGCGGCCATGGCCGACACGGCTGAGGTGTGTGGTTGCAACGGCGTGTGCAAAGGCACGATCGTCAAAGCGATCAAGGAAAAAGGTTTATTCACTTTGGACGAAGTACGCAAACATACGAAGGCATCGTCCTCGTGCGGTTCGTGTACGGGATTGGTCGAACAGTTGTTGATGTTCGTCGCAGGCGGCGATTATTCCGCT
>JAYVJD010000200.1:0-3674 GCA_043769625.1 Pseudomonadota bacterium
GTGTGTTCGGTAAGTTGAAGGCTTCAGAAATTCGGCGAAAAATTCCTATGCCATCATCAATAATTGCCAATGCAAGCATCCCGTCTTTTTGATTTGCGATAACGCTTAGCACGGAGCCGCTCGAGTGATCATTTGCATTATTGACCATTTCCGTAAAACCGTAATGAACAATATTTTTGATATTGGCAGGCAAATCAAGCCAAGGTGAAAAGTCACGCTCCCATATCTGGTTTTCATCCACACCGGGGAGTTGGTAATCTGATTGAAGGTAACGGTTTGGGCCTTGTGAAAATATTGGCCGGGTTCCACTGCCCGCGCGAATAATATAACCGTCACGTTCCAACTGCTGGATAGCGGGAGCAGCGCCCGCTCGCGTTAAGCCAAAATGCGCAGCGAAAGCTGAAGTAAAATTTTTGCTGTGTATGCCGACGTTTTTTGTCGCCCAGTCGCGTGCGGTTTCATCTGTCGTGCGAGAGACACGTGCCATTTTTATCGCCTAATCCAAACTTTACAATGGAAGGTCTATTGTAAAGTTTGAGGTTAATAATTGGCAAGTATTAAAGTAGATATTGTATTAATTTTAATAAAATCAATAAGTTACCTAGATTAATGGTAATGGTTCAATGCGCCTGCTCCCAATTCGGCCCTACGCCTGCTTCAACCAATAATGGCACCGTCAGTTTCGCCACATTGCACATCAGCGGCGGCAATTCTTTTTTCACTAATTCAATTTCGTTGTCGGGAACTTCGAGTACCAGTTCGTCGTGCACTTGCATAATCAGTTTGGTGTTTAATTTTTTCTCGGTGATCCATTTATCTACCGCGATCATCGCGAGTTTAATCAGGTCGGCGGCGGTGCCCTGCATCGGTGCGTTGATAGCGGCACGCTCGGCGCCTTGCCGGCGTTGCGCGTTGCTGTTGCGAATTTCTGGTAGAAATAATCTGCGGCCGAACACGGTTTCGACATAGCCTTGCTCGCGCGCTTCGTTGCGCGTGCGTTCCATGTATTGCGCCACACCGGGATAGCGGGCGAAGTAGCGCTCGATGTAGCTCGCCGCTGCGCTACGCTCGATGCCGAGATTGCCTGCGAGGCCGAAGGCGCTCATGCCGTAGATCAAACCGAAGTTAATCACTTTGGCGTAGCGACGTTGTTCGCTGGTGACGTCATTTAATTCGACACCGAAAATTTCCGCTGCAGTGGCTTTGTGAATATCCTCTCCCGCAGCGAAAGCTTTGAGAAAGCCTTCGTCGCCGGACAAGTGCGCCATGATGCGTAATTCAATTTGCGAATAGTCAGCGGAAATAATCTGCGAGCCGGGCGGGGCGATGAAGGCCTCGCGGATGCGGCGGCCTTCGGCGGTGCGCACTGGGATGTTTTGCAAATTGGGGTCGTTACTGGCGAGGCGACCGGTGACGGCAATGGCTTGGCCGTAATTGGTATGCACGCGTCCGGTGTGCGGGTTGACCATGCGCGGTAGTTTGTCGGTGTAAGTCGATTTGAGTTTGGCCAGGCCGCGATACTCCAATAATAATTTCGGCAGCGGATGATCTTGCGCCAATTGTTGCAACACGTCTTCGTCAGTCGATGGCTGCCCGCCCGGAGTTTTTTTGTTGACGGGAATTTTCATTTTTTCAAATAAAATTTCCTGCAATTGCTTGGGCGAGTTCAAGTTAAACGGTTGCCCGGCTTCTTCGTGCGCTTTGGCTTCCAGCTTGATAAGTTTTTCGCCCAGCTCGCGGCTTTGTGTCTCCAATAATTTCACGTCGAGCAACACGCCGTTGCGCTCGATGCGCCACAACACATGCATCGACGGCATTTCGATTTCGCGATAAATGAAATCGAGTTTTTTATCGGCGGCGATTTGCGGCTGTAAATGCTGGTGTAATTGCAGCGTGATGTCGGCGTCTTCGGCTGCGTATTCGGCGGCTTGTTCGATGCCGACTTGATCGAAGCCAATTTGTCCTGCGCCTTTGCCCGCAACTTCTTCAAACAAAATAGTCTTGGCGTTGAGGTGGCGCAGCGCCAGCGTGTCCATGTCATGGCGCAGATGCGATTCCAGCACGTAGGATTGCAGCAAGGTATCGTCGCTGACGCCCTTGAGCGCAATACCGTGGTTGGCGAATACGTGCATATCGTATTTGACGTTTTGTCCGACTTTGTTTTTATTCGGATTTTCTAAATACGGCTTGATCGCGGCCAGCGCTTTACTCAAGTCGAGTTGCTCCGGCGCACCCGCGTAGCGATGCATCAAGGGTAAATACGCGGCGCTACCCGGCTCGACGCAAAACGACAGGCCGACAATTTGCGCTTGCAGCGGATCAAGCCCGGTGGTTTCGGTATCGATGCAAGCCAGCGGGGCGGTATTTAATTTGGCCAGCCACTCGTCAAACTGCGCCTCGGTCAAAATGGTTTGGTAATGGCGCGGGTATTTCGGCGCTTCGTTGGCGATCGGCGCCGCGATGTTGGCTGCAGCAAAATCGCGCCCGTCTGCTTTTTCTGCCGGCGCGTTAAATTGCGTTTTGCTGGCGGAGGTTTTGCCGTTAGGGTCGGCACCGGCTCTAAGCTCTTTTAGCCAGGTCTTTAATTCATAGCGTTCAAATAAAGTGTCGAGTGCGGCTCTATTCGGCGCAGTCGGCACCAAGGCGTCAAATTCCACCGGCAATTCGACATCACATTTAATCGTGATTAAGGCGCGGCCTTTCGGTAGCCAGTCGAGCGCTTTGCGCAAATTGTCGCCGACCACGCCTTTTATTTTGTCGGCGTTGGCGACAATGTTATCGAGTGAATCATATTCGGTTAGCCACTTTACGGCTGTTTTGGGTCCGACTTTATCCACGCCGGGCACATTGTCCACCGCGTCGCCCATCAGCGTGAGGAAATCAATCATGCGGTTGGCGGGAACGCCGAATTTGGTTTGCACGCCGGCTTCGTCGAGTTTTTCGTTTGACATGGTGTTGACCAGCATCACGTGCGGGTTGACCAACTGCGCGATGTCTTTGTCACCGGTAGAAATAATCGTCTGCACGCCGCGCGCTTCCGCGTGTTTGGCGAGGGTGCCGATAACGTCATCCGCTTCGACGCCTTCGACCGCCAATAACGGCCAACC
Organism: Pseudomonadota bacterium; assembly: GCA_043769625.1. Taxonomy (GTDB): domain Bacteria; phylum Pseudomonadota; class Gammaproteobacteria; order Burkholderiales; family JBEEJL01; genus JBEEJL01. The sequence goes on from JAYVJD010000200.1 coordinate 3,108, forward strand.
CAGCGCACGGATGGCGTCGTGCAGCGGCGCAATCTGGTCGCGCAGGTCGTCCGGCATGGCTGCGCGGTTGGCTTTGTATTCCGGATATAAATCGTCGCGGAAGGTTTTTCCTTTTGCGTCGAATACGCATGCGATATACTCAGCCGGAAAGTCATGGCGCAAACGTCGCAGCATGGACAGCACGCCGTAAAGCGCATTGGTCAATTCGCCTTTCGAATTGCGCAAATCCGGCAACGCATGGTAAGCGCGGTAAAGATACGACGAGGCATCGACGAGTAATAAGGTCTTCACATTTTTTTCCAGGATGACATGACATGAACGAAAAACTGCCGAAAATCGTTGCAAGCGAGCAACAAGGGCGAACCTCGCAATCCGCACGCGAATCGTGGCGCATATTCGAGATTATGGCAGAGTTTGTCTCGGCTACGGAACGCCTGTCGAATGTGCAGCCTGCGGTGAGTATTTTCGGCAGTGCGCGCACGCCGCATGACCATCCGTATTACATTCTCACTGAGCAAATCGCGCGGCAACTCTCCGACGCGGGCTTCACAGTGATTTCCGGCGGCG
>JAYVJD010000201.1:0-3671 GCA_043769625.1 Pseudomonadota bacterium
GCGAGGCCGAGGGTGAAAGTGGGCGGATGTTCGAGTAACCAGATTTCGTCCGGTGTGTCGGCGTCGCGTTGCGCGTTGAAGTCTTGCATCGCACGAAAAGTGGATTGGTAATCGACGAGGCCGAGGTGTTTAATGTTCATTTTTGCAAAAGCTCACCGCAGAGAAGCTGAGGCATAGAGAAAAACAAATTCCGGCAAGGGGTATGTAGGGTGCGCCGCGCGCGCACGTGAGGCTTATCCCACTGAGCGGGGATGCTATTTACCGTGTTACGCGTGCGCACGGCGCACCCTACGTCCAGCATTCATCCTTCATCCTTCCGCCTTCATCCTTTTATAAGGCCATCAACACTTGCGGGTGTGCAGTGAGCTCAATATATAAATCATCAAGCTGTTGTTTCGATGTGGCGCGGATGGTGCAGGTGAGGGATAAATATTTTCCGGCTGATGAAGGTCGCATTTGCATGGTCTTGCCGTCAAAATCGGGCGCGTGTCTCATCACCAGCGCGAGAATGTTGTTAGCGAAATCGGGCTCGTTTTTGCCCATGACTTTCAGCGGAAAGTCACAGGGGAATTTGAGCAATGTTCCGTTTTCAGATTTGTCCGCCATTGCCGTTTCAGATCTAACTGAATCGATTCCGATCACTTCCACAACAGCCGAATACTGTCCCACGCACGACCGAAAATGCCGGCGATAGCCACATCTTCCAGCGCCATTACGGGAATTTCGCTGACCGCTTTGCCCTCGACGCTGAGTTGCAGCACGCCGACTTTGTCGCCTTGTTTCAGCGGCGCGAGTAGCGGCTGCGTGGAAACCAGGTTGGCCTTGAGTTTGGCGAATTGTTCTTTCGGCAATGAGAGAAACACGTCGTCGGTGAAGCCGGCTTTTAGCGTATTACGAGCGCCTTTATAAATCGGCAAGGTGGAGAATTCCTGATCCTTTTTATACAGTTGTTGCGTGTCAAAAAATTGGAAACCGTAATTCAGTAATTTCTGGCTTTCCGCCGTGCGTGCATTATCGGACGCGGTGCCGGTGACGACGGAAATCAAGCGACGCGTGCCGCGCTTGGACGAGCCGATTAAACAAAAACCTGCGCTTTCGGTGTGGCCGGTTTTTACGCCGTCCATGGTCGGGTCGAGGCCGAGCAGACGATTGCGGTTGGGTTGTTTGATGTTATTGAACGTATATTCGCGGATCGAATACAGCGGATAGTATTCCGGAAATTCGCGAATGATCGCGGCGGCTAATTGGGATAAATCGCGCGCGGTGGAATAGTGCTGCGCGTTGGGTAAGCCCGTCGAGTTGGTAAAATGCGTATTGGCGAGGCCCATGCGCTGCGCTTCTTTGTTCATCATTTGCGCGAACACGTCTTCCGTGCCGCCGAGCACTTCAGCCAGGGCAATCGACGCATCGTTGCCAGATTGAATAATCATGCCGTGAAGCAATTCATCGACGCTGACTTTCATGCGCGGCTCGATGAACATGTTCGAACCTTCCGGCTTCCACGCATTTTTAGAAATCGGCACGATTTGTTTCAAATCGAGTTTCTTACTTTTCAGCGCGCTGAAGGTTATATACGCCGTCATCAGTTTAGTCAGCGACGCTGGTTCGATGCGCGTGTCGGCATTTTGCGCGGCCAAAATCTGGTTGCTTTGAAAGTCATACAGCACCCACGAGCGGGCGGCGATCGAGGCGACGCCTTCGAGCCCGGCGACGGGTGCGGCGGCGGCAGCTTGCGCGGCGGGCGCAGCCGTTTCGGCGACGTTGGAAAGGCTGAATAGAACAAGCAACAAGGAAGCAATAAATTTGGTCATGGCGTTTTCAACGTAAATTGATAAAAATAAAGCGTAATTATAACAAACTCACCCGACGGCCCGCGCATTTACCCACGCAAGTTCACATCGGCGCCAGGATAGGCGAAATGCCCGCACTGCTTTTTATGCGCGATGAAGTGGTGCGCGCCAGATTGCTATCCAGATAAGGACCGACGCGCACGCGATACAATTTATCGATAATAAAAATTTCTATCGGCTCGGTCAGCCATGCAAGGTCCTTCAAAATTTTGTCGCGAAAGTTGCTGGCATTGGTCGAGCTGGAAAATACGCCGAGCTGTAAATACACCGGCTTATCGTTTGCGCTTCGCACAATAGTGGCGGGTGCTGGGGCGGTTTGTGGCACGCTTCGCGTCGCGGTTGCCGGTGCGGACGCGACAATGATCGGCTGCGGCATACTGGCTACCGGCACGGCAGCCTGGCGCGCGAGGTTTTGGTACGCGGCGTATTCCTGCGGCGGGATGCTTTCGACAATGACGTCGGTGCTGCCTTGTTGCAAATAGCCGAGTTTCAGCGCGGCGGTGTAGGAAAGATCAATCACACGATTCGCATGAAACGGCCCGCGATCATTCACGCGCACAATCACCGATTTATTATTTTTGCGATTGGTCACGCGTGCGTAACTCGGAATCGGCAAAGTCGGATGCGCGGCGGTCATGGCGTACATATCGTAGGTTTCGCCTGATGCGGTTTTGCGCCCTTGAAATTGTTTGCCATACCACGACGCAATGCCGGCGGCGGCATATTGCTTGCCGCTTTTATCCGGCACAAACGTTTGTCCCAGCGCGATGTAGGGTTCGTTGGCAAATTTATTCAGCGGCTCGGCGAATGGCACGGGGTCTGGTGTGGTTACCAAATTCGGCGGCGGATTTGCATCGGGGCCATCGCCTTGATAATAACCGCCGGGCGTGCCCGGCGTGGTGCCGGTTTGCGGCAAAGTGGTCGCCGGTGGAATCACAGTCGGCGCTTGCGCAACCACCGGTGGCGTGACGACTTGCGGCGCGCGCGTCACTGGCGGTGGGGTTTGTATCACCGGCGGCGCGCTCTGCACGGCAGGGTCTGTGGGCAATAATGGCGTGCTGCTACAGGCGCTTAATGCCAGCGCGAGGCATACGCTGCATGTCTGCCATAAAATTGGCTTTGATTTATTTAACACATTGATTAAATTAAACAATTTAAACCTCCGATTTAGCTGGTTACGAGTTGTTTGTGGGTGTGAATGCTCATCAAAATGCCGAAGCCGACCATCATCGTCAACAGCGAGGTGCCGCCATAACTCAATAGTGGCAAGGGCACGCCGACCACCGGCAAGATGCCGCTGACCATGCCCATGTTGACGAAAGCATAAGTAAAAAAGGTCAGCGTGATCGCGCCGCCGAGCAGGCGCGAAAATAAAGTCGAGGCATTCGCGGTAATGACTAAACAACGACCGATAATTAAAATATACAGCAGTAATAAAACCATATTGCCGATGAAGCCAAACTCCTCCGCGAACACAGCGAAAATAAAATCGGTAGTCGGCTCGGGTAAAAAATCTAAATGTCCCTGCGAGCCGTTGAGCCAGCCTTTACCGACCATGCCGCCGGAGCCGAGCGCGATGGTCGATTGAATGGTATGGTATCCGGCACCGAGTGGATCTTGCGCTGGATCGAGCAAGGTCAATATTCGCTGCCGCTGATAGTCATGCATGACCGACCACGCCAACGGCAGGCTCGCGCCGGCCAGCACGCCCAAGCCAAGCAACACTTTCCAACTCAGACCGGCTAAACACAAGACGTAGAATCCCGATGCGGCAATCAACAACGCCGTGCCTAAGTCCGGCTGTTTGGCGATTAACAGCAC
>JAYVJD010000202.1:0-3670 GCA_043769625.1 Pseudomonadota bacterium
GCCACCCGCTATGCGAAAAATCTGTCCTCTTTCGTTGCTGCGGTACAGATTCGTTGCCTTGCGCTGTGGTTGGCTATCTCGTGACGACACTATCTAGAATCTTTCAGACATTAACTTCCCATATCAAGATTAGATTGCGCGTTATCTGTATCTTGATGCTCTGGATCGCAGCGGCAGGTTGCAGCTCGTTCTTCTTTTAACCGCACAAACAACATTATCGCGACCCGGCTAAAGTCGGCCTTGCCTTCGAAGATGTTTATTTCCCTACTACTGACAGTCTGACTCTGCATGGCTGGTTTCTGCCCGCGCAAGGCAAAGCGCAGGGCACGGTTTTATTTTTACACGGCAACGCAGAAAATATCAGCACCCATATCGGCAGCGTGTATTGGTTGCCGGCGCGCGGCTTTAATGTTTTTTTGCCCGACTATCGCGGCTACGGAAAATCGCAGGGAGCCCCTTCGCTAGATGGCAGCATGGCAGATATTGAAATCGCATTGAGTTATGTGCTGCAAAATAAAACCCTCGATACCAATCGCATCGTCGTGTTCGCGCAAAGTCTTGGCGGGTCGCTCTCGACTTACGCGATTGCCAACAGCCCCAACCAAAAAAATATTCGCGCCTATATTATTGAAGGGGCTTTTTCTGATTACCGTGGTATCGCGCAAGAAAAGCTGTCTGACTTTTGGCTGACTTGGCCGATACAATGGCCGCTTTCTTTTATCGTCGATAACCGTTATAGCCCTATAAAATATATCAATAAAATCAACAATTTAAATACATTATTTATTCACGGCGACGCGGACAAAATAGTGCCTGTACGTCATGGCCGCGCGCTCTACGAAGCGGCTAACATGCCGAAAGATTTATGGATTGTTTCTGGTGGGCAACACATCGATATGACGCAAAGAAAAATCTATCAGGACAAGCTGGTGAAATACATGTTGCGAAATTTGGACAACAAACCAAATTAAAGCGCGCCATCTTTCAGCGCGTCAAATACAACCGCCACTCAAGCCTCTTCAAAAAAAACAATTCGCCCCGCTTTCACTCTGGCCATTGCATCAATGGGGGAAGAACCAGACATCACACGACAATACGCCGCCAACAAACCCGTCATATCCGGTTCCAGTCGATACACCGGCTGTAGAAATTGGCGAACGAGCATCCGCAATTAACCCCTAGCAAGTCGCTTGTTTCACGCTACTGCCGACATAATCTTTTTGCAACTCATTCACTTTACTGGTCACAGCTGCCGCAGGGTCGCGCACGCTAAACATGACATCTCTGAGTTGCGTCGTACGCACGCCTGATCTGGCAGAGCGCACGCCTTTGATTTCCATTTGCTCCAGATGGCGCGTGGAGGCTTCTTCGGTGCTGAATACGCCTAAGGATATGGTGTTGTCGATGAGAACGGATACATCATTCACGCCTTGTTTTTTCAAGGTGGCAAGAATGGTGTCCACTTGTTTTTTGGTTTCCGGCGCGGGGATGTACACCCAGTAGCGCAATACGTCTTCGTTTTTGGTTTCCACGAGCTTATCGCCGAGCTGTAACGCGGCAAGTGCTGTTCGTGCGCGCGGAAGGTCTTCGGGTTTGATGTTGATCCATTGCAGACACTGCGCTGCTTTAACCGGCGCTGTGGCGGCGGGTGTGGCAGGTGCATCGCTCATCGGATTTGTCGGTAGTGATTTACTGACGTCTGCCGCTGGCGGCGCTACTACTGCCGGTGTTTTTGTAACGAGCGCTATCTGTGGATTTGCAGTCGGCGTCGTAATCAAGGGTAATTTTTCTGCGTTCTGTTCTTGCACGACAGTGGCATCAACAGACTTGTTGGATGAGAGATAGATCAATGCGCCCAATCCAAGATTCAGTGCCAAAAATAAATAAAACCAAAATTTCATTTTGATCCTGCGCTTTCTGATTGTGCGATGCGGAGTAAACCTTCCAATACTAAATTATCTATTTGCTTTAATGGCGGCGCAATGTGCGGCGCAAGCCATGCAGCGCCGCCGCCGCCGATGATGCATACCGGATCAAGATTCCCTGCTGCATGCATAGCGTTGCGCGCGTGCGTGATGGCGCCTAAGCTGGCTGAAATAATACCACTGTGAATTGCGTCTTGGGTTTGCGTAGGAAAGGCTTTGAAGTTGCCCACTTCCGGTCGCAGATTGGCTGTGCGCTTTCGCAGAGCATCTTGCATCAGCGACAGGCCCGGCACAATCATGCCGCCAAGAAAATGCCCGTCTGCGGTTAATGCATCCACGGTCATCGCCGTGCCGGCCATGACGACGATGGCATGGCCTTTGTGTATATGTCGCGCGGCGATCAGCGCGCACCAACGATCAGTTCCAAGTTGTTCGGCTATGTCGTAATGGTTGATCACGCCGCATTTGCGCGCGCTAGGTTCAACCAAATTTAGTTCCGCATGCATAAACGAAAATTGCTGCATCAAATTTAAAGTGATGTTTTTATCTACGACGCTGGAAATCCATATCTTACTGATTAAATTAAGATTTAATGTTGCACTTAGATGGTCTGCGAAAGCCGCAAGCTGCACTGTTCCAACGGCACCTTGTTCAATCCACGCTTGTCCGTCATGCACGCCCCACTTGGCGCGCGTATTGCCGATGTCGATGGCCAGTATTTTACTCATGGATTATTCCGTCGCTCGCAAACTGATTTCACCGACGCTGAATTGTTTATCACCTTGACTCGTCGCTAACAACAGCGCGCCGTTCTCTGCGATACCTGCCACGCGTCCTTGGATTTCTGAGCGATCGGGCCACACAAGACGGACATTTTTATTTTCATAGGCGTGATAGCTTATCCATTCGTCACGCAATGTGGCGAGGCCGCTTTGCGCGAACTGTTGCAACACCGCCGATAAGTGAATTAATAGACACGCTAACAAAATATTTCGATCCACGGCAGTTTGCGTGATCGTGGCCCAATCAGTCACTGCTTGGCCAATTTCTTCGCGCGCGTCAGCAGGCAATTGAGTATTTACCCCGACGCCAATCACGGCATAACTACTGGCGCGACCGACATTACCTGTTTCAATCAGCACGCCAGATAGCTTGTGAAAATGATGTAAGACATCGTTCGGCCATTTCAACATCACGTCGACGAGGCCCAGTTCACGCAGCGCGCGCACCACAGCCACACCGACCGCCAGACTCAAACCTTCGAGGCCCGAAATCGGCTTGGCAAAACGCCATAACAACGAAAAGGTGAGACTGCCGCCAGGCGATGATACCCAGTTGCGCCCATGTCGCCCCCTACCGGCGCGCTGGTTTTCGCAAGCAACACAAGTAGCGTGACGCGCACCTTGTGCTGCAAGCTGCATCAAATAAGTATTTGTAGAATCGAGTTGATCGAAAAGTAGAATTGAAAAGTCGGTCAGCTGGCTGGCCAGCATAACGCTTATACGCGCGGCATCGAGCGCTATGGTTTGCTCTAGTTTTTCAATAGTGGCATTCATGATTTTTTGTGGGCGCATGCTTTATTCTACCGCAGGCGTGGTTAATAACGCGCTGATGCCGCCGTACAAACGACAAAGCCCCCACCGATGAGGTGAGGGCTTTGTTTTACTGAAGGTGCCTTGCAGTGACCTACTTTCGCATGGGCAATCCACACTATCATTGGCGCGACTTCGTTTCACGGTCCTGTT
>JAYVJD010000203.1:0-3666 GCA_043769625.1 Pseudomonadota bacterium
GGGTTAGGGGCTAGGGGTTAGGGGGAATCAAGCGTGCTTCGGCCTGGCTTCGCTTTTTACTCCTGACCCCTCACTCCTCACGCCTCCGGGCTCAACTAGTGTTGAGACAATGCGCTCGAGAGCAGCTTGGCGGTGATGTCGACGATCGGGATCACGCGTTCGTAGGCCATGCGCGTCGGGCCGACCACGCCGACGGTGCCGACCACTTTGCCATCGACCTCATACGGCGCGGTGACGACGGAAAATTCGTCCAGCGGCGTCATGCCCGATTCGCCGCCGATAAATATTTTCACGCCTTGCGCCTGCGCGCTGATTTCGAGCAATTGCATGAGCGAGCTTTTTTGCTCAAACGCATCGAACAATTTGCGCAGGCTCGCCATGTTGGATGAGAGTTCATGCACGTTCAACAAGTTCCGCTCGCCCGACAACACGATGCTGTCGCCTTCGCGTCGTGCGTCACTGCCGGTCTCGACCACGGCTTGCATCAGTTGCGAAATATCGCGGTGCAATTGATTCAATTCTTTTTTCACCGCGTCGCGCACGGCTTCAAATTCGCGCCCAGCGTAATTCTGGTTCAGGTAATTTCCCGCTTCGATCAACTGCGCAGGCGTATAAGATTTGTCCGTGATGATAATGCGGTTTTGCACATCACCTTCGGCGGTGACGATAATCAGCAACACGCGCTTTTCCGACAGGCGCATGAATTCGACATGGCGAAATGCGGTGCTGCGGCGCTTGGGCGTCATCACCACGCCGGCGAATTGCGTCAGTTCAGATAATAAATGCGAAGCCGACGTAATCAGTTTTTGCGGATCGTCTGGGTGTAGTTGCCCTTCAAGCTGATTCACTTCGGCTTGTTGCAATGGCTTGATGGTGAGCAAAGTATCGACAAAAAATCGATAGCCCAGCGGCGTTGGAACGCGACCGGCTGACGTATGCGGGCTGGTAATGAAGCCCATTTCTTCCAGATCAGCCATCACGTTGCGAATGGAAGCAGGGGACAGCTCCATGCCAGAAAACTTCGACAGCGCGCGCGAGCCGACCGGTTGTCCCTCGGCGATGTAACGCTCGATGAGGATTTTCAACAGAGATTGGGCGCGGTCGTTAAGCATGAGGTTATTTTACACGACATTCGTTTGCCGCAAGGGTTCGGCTTGATGGTAATCTATGCCAGCTTTCAGATTTTCATTTACTAGCCGTTATGGTTTAATTCACCTATGAACCAACAATTCAAAACTATAGGTCTCATTGGCCGCCCCGACACTCCCGCGCTGGCCGACCACATCAAATCGTTGATGCACTACCTTGCTACGCGCGATGTAGCGTTGTTGCTGGAAAAAAGCACAGCAGCACAAACCGGCATCGGCGTGGCGACTGCACTGGAACTCAAACAACTATGCGGCCAAGTCGATCTGGTAGTAGTGATGGGCGGCGACGGCACCATGTTATCCGCGGCGCGCACCGTGGCGCCGTTTAATGTACCGATGGTCGGCATCAATCTCGGACGCTTGGGTTTTCTCACCGACATCCCGATTACCGAAACGCAGAACATGCTCGGCGGCATCCTCGACGGCGATTACACTTCGGAAAAACGCCTGCTGTTGAATGCAGAAATTTTACGCGCGGGCAAACAAGTATTTTCTACCGTCGCGCTGAACGATGTTGTCATCAGTCGCGGTGCGATGGGTAGCATGATCGAATTTGAAGTGTTTGTGGACGATTTGTTTGTGTATAACCTGCGCTCTGATGGCGTCATTGTCGCCACGCCGACCGGCTCGACCGCTTATGCCCTATCAGCAGGCGGCCCGATTTTGCATCCGCATCTCAGCGCATTCACGTTAGTACCGATTAGCCCACACACTTTATCCAATCGCCCCATCGTGTTGTCGAGCGACGCCGAAGTCACCGTCAAGCTCATACGCGGTGCGAATGCGCGGGTGAATTTCGACGTGCAATCTTTTTTCGATATTCAAGCGGGCGACGAAGTGTTCGTCAAAGCCAACGACAACCCAATCCGCCTGATTCATCCCAAAGGTTACAGCTACTACGCCATGTTGCGCGAGAAGTTGCACTGGAGCGAAAAGCTGTAAATGTTACGCTCCCTGTCTATACGCGATTACGTCATAGTCGATACACTCGAGCTGGAATTCAGCGACGGCTTCACTGTGCTCACTGGCGAAACCGGCGCGGGCAAATCCATTTTGATTGATGCGCTGTCGCTCGCGCTGGGCGAGCGTGCTGAAGCAGGCGTAGTGCGCCCCGGCACCAGCAAAGCCGAAGTCAGCGCGGAGTTTGATGTGGCGAAAATCTCGCCCTTGCGCGATTGGCTAACGCAAAACGATTTCAATGCCGACGAGCAAACTTGTTTATTAAGAAGAGTCGTCGATGCGGCAGGCAAAAGCCGGGGCTTTATCAACGGCAGCGCGGCGACCTTGGCGCAAATGCGCGAAGCGGGCGAGATGCTGATCGATATTCACGGCCAGCACGCGCACCAATCTTTGTTGAAGCCGGATGTGCAACGTAACTTGCTCGATGGCTACGCAGGCTTGCAAACCCAAGCGCAAGAAGTGCGCACATTACATAAAGTATGGAACGCTTTGCATCAAACGCGCATCGCGCGCGAGAAAAATGCCGCTGCTTTCGCCGCTGAACGCGAAGGTTTGCAATATCAAGTTAAAGAATTGATTTCATTGAGTTTTTCTACAGATACATGGGCTGAATTACAGGCCGATCATACACGCCTCGCGCACGCCGCCAGCTTGATCGAAGGCGCGCAACAAAGCCTGGATGAACTGGAAGAAAACGACAACGCGTTGGTGTCGCAAGTGACTGCGCTCACGTCGAAACTCAGTCAGTTAGTCGAATACGATCCGCAATTAAAAGAAGTGATTGATGTATTGGAACCGGCGCAAATCCAATTGCAGGAAGCAGCGTATGCGCTGCGCCATTATGTGCAAAAGCTCGATCTCGATCCGGCGCGTCTGAAACAAATCGAAGCGCGCATGGATGCCATCCACAACGCCGCGCGCAAATATCGCGTCAAGCCCGATGGACTCGCCGAGTTATTGATTAAATCGCAGGCGCGTTTGGAAGAGCTCGGCGGCGATGAAGGCGACGAAGAACTAGGCAAAAAAGAATCCGCCGCCCAGGCAAAATTTATCGACGCGGCAAAAAAATTGTCACTGTCGCGCAAAAAAGCCGCCAAAGAATTCAGCAAAAAAATCACCGACGCCATGCAAACCCTGGCGATGGAAGGCGGTTCGTTTGATGCTGCGTTAATCGAACTCGCCGAACCCAACGCGCACGGCGCCGAGCAAATCGAATTCCGCGTCGCCGCGCACAAAGGCATGACCGCCGGTTCGTTAACCAAAGTCGCCTCAGGCGGCGAATTGTCTCGCGTGAGCTTGGCGATACAAGTCATCGCCAGCAAAGTCGCCGCCGTACCGACGCTGATCTTCGATGAAGTCGATGCCGGCATAGGCGGGCGCGTCGCCGAAATCGTCGGGCAAATGTTGCAAACTCTTGGCAAACAATTCCAAGTGTTATGCGTCACGCATTTACCGCAAGTCGCCGCCTGCGGCGACCAGCAGTGGAGTGTGGCGAAATCATCCGCCAACGGCACAGTACGCTCGCAAATCACCGTCCTCGATAAAAAAGCCCGCGTCG
>JAYVJD010000204.1:0-9678 GCA_043769625.1 Pseudomonadota bacterium
ATTGCCACCCGCTATGCGAAAAATCTGTCCTCTTTCGTTGCTGCGGTACAGATTCGTTGCCTTGCGCTGTGGTTGGCTATCTCGTGACGACACTATCTACGGAGCGACAAAAAAATTCGAGAAGAATTTTTTAAGCCCTCAAAGATACGCAAAGCTGCCAATGGGAAATTCCCAAGCCAGGATTATGGCTATCACTGCGAATTTGGTGGGCATCCTGTACCAACCGCCTCTTCATTGTTAAATGGGGATATTACAATTCCTCAAATTATACTCAGTGACATGCTCGGCCATGTAGGACGCATATGGGATCACTTCACTCGCTGGGCAATAGCAAATCCCCACGGCTCTCCAATTCTTCATCGAAGAGAAAAAATGTTGGAAAGATTCAATCAATGGAAGGGCTTAGATCCACTTCCGAAATAACCTCCACCATCATGAATAATGACAAGCCATAACGATCATGTCGTGTGCAGGATTGCGGAAAAATTGCAGTACCACCAAATAGAATCGTCTGTATCCGCAAAATTGGTTCGAAGAACAGATAACCACCCTTCTGCGCCGCTGATATTTCTGTTGTGGATCGGGGGCCGTCGGCGAGAACCTGTTTGAGCTACGCGGTGATGCAGATTTCAATTGAAGGCAAGAGCGAGTTTTCTCGCCGCCCGATTCACAACAGAAATAGCAGCGACAACAAACACTAAAAACAAAAGCCAGCGCGGCGGGTTCGTCTTTTTTGGTTACTTTTTTGGCGAAGCAAAAAAGTGACTAGCCGCAGGGCTACCCCCGGCATGTTATTCGTAGCTCAGAATTATCAGTTTATAAACGACAGACATTCACCCCCATCCCAACCTTCCCCCGTCAATGGGGAAGGGGCTTGGACATTTGCAATTTCAATCATTGGTGATAAATCTGCGAGCCTTACGCGTGCGCGCGGCGCACCCTACTCGCTGACATTCGGAACGATAACAAAATGTAGGGCGCAATCCCATTGCGCCGCATGGCAATCTCATACACAGATCTTTGTTCAATCCTTATGATGAAATACTGCATAGAATTTATCACACGAGCGAATTGCGCCGTGATCTCATAATTTTGGGACATTAGGATTGTTTACCATTCGGCGCAATAGGATTGCGCCCTACTCCTGTCATTCTGAACGATAGTGAAGAATCTGCTGTTACGCGCGACAAAGAAAATGCTAAAAGCAGATCCTTCGCTATCGCTCAGGATGACAAATGGGTGAGTGCACCGTGCGCACGCGTTACGCTCCCGTTACATTAGCCCTCGCCGTGTCAAGCTTTACGCGTGCGCGCGGCGCACCTTACGAAATCATTTCACCAAGGTGACATACAAAATAAAAACGGACTTCCGTGGAAGTCCGTTTTTTTTGCTTCACCATCAAGTAAATCAATCAATGCAGCTTACGTCGGCGCAATTGTATCAACGCGCCTGCTGCCAACAATAACAAGAGTGGGTCAAACGGGGCATCGCTACTTCCCAATGCACAACCACCGCCTCCACCACTTCCGCCGCTACCCGGACCGCCTGGTGGATCTACCGGAGGCGGAGGCGTAACCGCGGTGCCCATTAATGCGATTTGCACGCTTACTGGCTTCGCATTCGTGGTAATGGTCAGCGTTCCGGTTTGGGTTCCCAATGTTGTTGGCTGGAAAGTAACATTGAATATGGCGCTGGTTCCGCGCGGAATCAAACCATTGGTCAGGTTGGTATTGAATGCTTGTAAGTTATCAATACTCAAGCTGGTAATGGAGACATCGCTATTGCCGGTGTTGGATAAGGTAAATTGCAGCACCTTGCTACTTGCTTGCACTGCTGAACCGAAATCCAATTGCGAAACATTCGGCGTGATAGTGCCCGTCAATGTCCGCACGCCGGTACGATGCATTAGCGGTGCGGTGGCGCCATAAGAGTTGATTTCTACCGGCGCGCCGGTTGCGGCACCCTTGCTATCGACCGGAACACGGAAAGCTTTTCTGCCGATGGTGGCATCGGGCTTGATGAAGGTGATGAAATCATCGTTACCCCAAAAGCTTGGCTGGCTACCTATGTTGATGCCATTGGGACCAAGGTCAGCTACGAGATATGGTTGTTGCTGTTCCAGATCATAGGACGCAACCAGATATAGTGGAGTGGCCGGATCGGTGTAATCGATGACGTCCAGCGCAATAATATTTCGATTGTTGGTGGCGAAAACAGGATTGCCGATGTCGAGCACCGGATCTTGTCCCGGAAGCAGATATTGCAATTGGCGGTTTGGCAGATCGACGCGGCCAATCGACCAATAACGGTAACCGCCGCTACTAGGCGTGCAAGCACTATTCGGTAACGATATGCAATTGAGTGCGTCGAAGACCAGAAATTGCCCTGAGTAATCAAAGTTCAAAGTGTCGGCGAATAGCACGCTATTCTGCGCCGCGCCGGTGGTCTGATAATTTTCCGGTGCGAGGGTAATATTAAAATCGCCTGCGCCGGTCGCGTTTTTCAAATCAATAAAATGTATCTGGTTGTCGCTCAGGCTGGTCGTGGTGACCGCAACGTATCGATTGTCAGGCGAAATAGCGATGCTGTTAAAACCGCCTGTGGTGGTGATGTTCTGATTGCTCACTACCGCCATTGTCGCCGAATCCATTTCTATCAAACGAATATTGTTCGCGTTATCCACGTACAAAATATCGGTGAGTACGCGACCGTTGGCATCCTTGAACGAAATCGCGGTTGGGCGCTTAAGCAGCGCATTCGGCGCTGCGCCAACGAAGAGACTATGGTCATTGGCAGCGACATATCCGGTAAATGGCGCGGCCATTTTTTGGGCATAGATTTCAAATGATGTGACGGAAGTCGTAGGCGAAGCCAGCGGGTTGGTCAGATAAATCATGATGTCGCTACCGGCCACGGCATCGGTCGGTTTCGGCACGCTCGGTGCATTGCCACTGTCGGTCACTTGAACCACATCCCACGCCTTCGTAACGGCAGCCACATCGGCGGGATATAAATCTTGCGCGGCTTTAATCGTCGCGCGGCGTGCATCGATGAACTGCGACGATTGCAGCAGATAGGTGGTCAACGCACGATAGTAAATTTTCTGCGTGTGCTCGCGGCCAATGCTGGTGCCGAGGCCTTCTGCAGACAAGCCTTCAGCGATCAAATAGGCGGCGCGGTTAGGAATACCGCTGTTGACGTGTACGCCACCGTTGTCTTTAGTTTGCGGCAGTTGTTGATACTCACTCATTTTGGTCGGCTGCGGCGAGCGCCCGAGCGCGGGGTTGGCTAGGTTGCGCAAATACGGCCCGTTCTTAACGCAGCCGTCGCCGACTGTCCAGTTAGAGGTATCAACCATTGCAGCAAACACGTCAGCAAAAGATTCATTCAAGGCACCGCTTTGGTTTACGTAGAGCAGACCCGCGGTATTTTCAATTACACCGTGGGTCATCTCATGTGCGGCGACATCGAGACAACGCGCCAAGGGATTAAACACTGTGCCGCCATCGCCATAGACCATGTGCGTGCCATTCCAGAAAGCGTTATCCAGATTCGCATCAAAATGAATCACTGCCTGAAGCGTCGCGTTTTTGTCATCAATACTATTGCGAGCATGGGTATTTTTATAATAATCGTAAACTCTGCGCGTGTTGTAAGCAGCGCTCACAGCAGCTGGATCCCATGCATTCAGCGAACCACTGGTGACAAAATCCAGGCTCGAGCCTTTGGTGTTACCGGCGGTTTCAATTATGGTATCGCTACGTGGATTGCCCGCAATCAAGGCGGCGACAGGGTCATAGCCTGCCACGTCGAGTGTCGGCGTGGTCGGATCAATCAAATAGAAACCCCCATTGGCCGACCATGCAGTGAAGTTGCGCGATTGTCCATTCAAGTCAGTTCCATTTGCCGTCACGACGGCGCTTTGAATATTATCAATACGGTCAATCACCTTGCCGGTTTGCGCATCGACAAAATGAATCCAGTGTTGATTCAGCGCGGGCTTGGTTACGACTTTATGGGTTAAGGTCATCTTGCCTGTGTCGGAAGTGTGAATGACCAATTCGCTGGTTGGCACGGCCATTTTTTCTGCGCCTAAGCCGAGATCTTTGAACACGGCGCTACGGGCGGCTTCTGCCGTGATCGCGGGATTAATATCGAGCGCGCTTGGCGTAGGTTCGTGACGGCCTTGCAGCAAAGTCACTGCGCGCTGGCTGTCCATGTGTACCAGCAATTCTTTACCGTACAGCGGAATGCCTTTATATGTTTGCTGAAAGCGCACATGGCTATGGCCATTGGCTTCAGTATTTTCGCGCGTGAGTTTTACTTCGGCGCTGGGGTCGTCCATTTTCAGCAGAACGCGATTCTGCGAGAGGAATTTTTTTGCCGCAACATGTGCGGTTTCTTTTTGCGTAACGACTTCTTTTTTCATCGTCGCTAGTTTAGGCAATTCCAGGTGCGCGAGCGTGCCGTTACGTTGATCGAAGTGCACTTTAATGCCGCCGCTCGACTCATGCGCGCTATTAAGCGCACGGACTTGCGCATGCTGCTCGGCGTTAACGTGCGGGATAGCTGCGCTTGCAGACTCAACGGTTGAGCGCGCATATAAAGCTCGTAACTTGCCGCCTAAATTATCCGCTTGGCGCATTGTTTCAGCATGCATGCGCGGCGCTACGCGGCTGGCTTTATGTTGCCACGCGGTTTCGCGCGCGGTGCGCAGTTGCGCCACGTCCGCCAGTTTTGCCGCATGCTGTTCACTGGCTAAGGAGAAACTTTTCAGCCGATTCGGTTGCGGTGTTTCTGTCGCAGAAAACCCTGCCAAAAAAACCACTGAAGTAATAACGGCTCCATGAATCAACAATTTTGATTTGCGCGGCTTGTTCATCTGTTTATTTCTCCAAACGGGTTTTCGGTAAACTAATTTTGACTGGGCGTGGCGGATATTTGATTCAACACCAAGCCGGTTTCCGCATCGACAAAAATCAGGGTTCGGCGCAAATTCTTCGTGACCGTCACCACATGCACCAGACGCGGCGCGTCTTCATGCAGATAAATGTAGAGCTTGGAGTCCTGTGCATTCGCGCCCTCACCTATTGCATTGATAGCGGCTGTGGCTGCTAACGCCTTGTCAATCTTCGTCTCGTTAGAAATTTTTTGTAGAATAGGCCGGATGCTGCCAGTCGTCGATGTCGCCACGTTCTCTGCATTTAAATGCACTATGAGTTGTTGTCCCCAAACCGGCACGCCACCATTGCTTTGTTGAAAGCGAACATGTTTTTGTTGCAGTTCATCAACGCGTTCGGTCAAAAAAGATAATTCTTTGCAAGGATCAGTAACACGATGACTGCCGGGATTTATTTTAAGATAAGTGAGCGCTTGGCCGAGATATTTGGGCGGTTCGGCTTGCTGAGAGGTATTAGGTGCGCAAAAATTGTCGGCGAGTAAGAGTGAATTGTCTGTTACGCAGGCAGCTAATACAAGCAAAACAAACATCAATACAGATCTGTTCCGCTGTGATTTTTGTTTTACCATTTTCGCTCCCTTTGTTTTTCACAGCTTAGCTGACAACCATAGCTTATGTTCGGCAAATTGTGTAAATTATTGCTAACAGATAGCGTTATGATGTAACTTATTGATTTTATTAAACTTATTATATTAATGGAGTAGCGTACGCACAGCGCACGAAGCCAGATTTATGAGCGAACGGAGCGCTGTACTCGCACCCGCTCTTTTCGTACACGGTGCGCACGTTACATTTTTATTTCGCCTGGATGGGATTGGTCGGATTTTTCTGCGCGATGATTTCTTCCATGCGCATTTGCACTGACGGCAAAATTCTCGGATGGGTGAGGATATAAAATTTGTCTTCTGCGATGGCGGCGAAGACGTCGTTGGCGACATCGGCGGCGGTTTTCTTGCCTTTGAGTAAAGCTTGCTTGAGTAATTCGTAGCGGGCTTGTTGATCGGCAGAAATTATTTCGCTTTGGTTTTTTAAATCAGTGGGTCGATTGCGCGCCGATTCGCCAATGCCGGTATTGACGTAGGCTGGGCACAAAACCGCTGCATGGATTTTTGCGCCCACTTCGTTCAAGTCGTGATACAAAGTTTCTGAGAGCGCAACGACGCCGTGTTTGGTGACGTTGTACGACGCCGACATAGTGGGGGTGAGGAGGCCAGCTACCGACGCGGTATTGATGACATAGCTTTCGTCGCCACTCGCTAACATGCGCGGTACAAAAATCCGGATGCCGTGAATCACTCCCCATAAATTCACGCCGAGTTCCCATTGCCAGTCCGCTTCAGTCGTTTCCCATGCGCGCTTGCCGCCGGCGACGCCAGCATTGTTGAACAGCAAATGACATCCGCCAAAGGTTTCATAAGTTTTGTCGGCAAGGCGTAGCACATCGTCGGCTTTGGACACATCGACTTTCACGCCGATGACTTCTGCGCCCAAGCCTTGTATTTCAGCGGTGGCTTGTTGCAGCGTATGGTCTTCGATATCGGCGATGACGATCTTCATTCCTTCGCGCACACACACATCTGCGATCGCGCGGCCTAAGCCGCTGGCGCCGCCGGTGATGACAGCTACTTTACCTTTGAGATTTTTCATTTTGCTTTAGTCTTTCAAAAAATTTTCGATGATATGCGCGAGTTCTTGCGGTTGGTCGTGATGCAGCATGTGACCGGCATTTTTAATGATCGCTTCGGAATAATGTCGGAACGGCTGTTTACGTAAATTAAAGGTTGTCGCATCTTCTTTAATCCACTTATCAATCAAATCCGTTTGCTCAGCAATCACCCACAACACCGGCGCGGTAATTGCCGCCCAACAAGCGAAGGCTTCTTCGATGCGATATAAAACCGGGTTACTGGTTTTATGACGCGGGTCGCTGTTGAGAACCACGTCGCCATTCGGCAACGCGTGCGACCAATGTTGCGCCAGAAAAGCGGCTTTGTCATCGGGCAAGCGCGGGTTGGTTTTTTGCAAACGCTGCGCGACTTCGCCGAAATTTTTATACGGTCGGAAGCCTTGTGACTCACGCAATTCGTCCAGCCATTTTGTATAGCGCATGGGCGCTTTTTCCGAGGCGGTGCGTGGCAGGCCGAAGCCTTCCAGGGCAATGAGTTTTTTAACTTTTTCCGGACGCGCGCCGGCGTACAAACCCGCGACGTTGCCGCCCATGCTGTGACCAATCAAATTGACCGGCTCAGTAGGCGAGTAATGATCAATGATCGCGTCCATGTCGCCGATGTAGTCGGGGAAATAATAACCGTCCTGCGGCCACTCAGTCAGTCCGAAGCCGCGCCAATCCGGCGCGATGATGTGCCAATCTTGTTTCAGTGCATCGACCAGAAATTGAAACGACGCACCGACATCCATCCAGCCGTGAAATAAAAATAATGTCGGCCTGGAGATATCGCCCCATAAATGAACGTGATACCGCAGGCCGCGCACACTGATAAATTCCGAGCGCGCGAGATTTATCGGTTGGTAGGCGACTGACAAAGGCGAGTCCAACTCAGGCTTCGCTTTTTGCGATTTGGAAGCCACTGCGGGGGAAATGCACGACCACAGTTCCCGCGCGCTCATCGGTACGGCGAAGCGCGTATTCGTCCATCTGCGCGAGGGCGAGTTCGCCCACCGTGGCATCCTGGCCGTAATCGCCCGGCGCAATCGATACCTTGTCGCCCAGCGCGAAGCCTTCAGCTAATTCCACTGCGATGGTGTCGGCTCCCATAGGCTCGGCATCTTTTGCGACCTCAATCGCCTCGGTGCTGCTCATCTCTTGCGACTCGCCATGACCAAAAGCTTTGATGCGCGCGAGCCAATCATGCACGCGCGGAAAACGATCGAAAATATCCGCCTGAGGCCCAGCCCCGGTAATAAACCAGAGGCAGTGATAATAAGAAAAATCGGCGATGCTCGGCGCATCGCCGACGATAAATTTCATGCCCGCTTCAAATTGGGTTTCCATTTGCTGCAAAGTATTCAGCAACAGCAAACGCGATTCACTCAGATTAGGCCGCTGCGCCGGGCCTTTACGAAACGCTGCGCGGTCTTCACGGAAAGCTGCCAATTGCGCTTCGTTCATCTTGCCAAATAAAACTTTCGCGCCTTCGGGTTGCGACGCCCACATCACGGCGGCAAAAAATAAATGTTTATCCGCCCAAGCGGCCGCAGCGTTTGTGGCTACCGCGACGCGCGCAGGATACAACGTGGAGCTATGTTTGATTTCTTCCAACACGCGCGCGATCAGCGCGGTGTCGCAATAAATATCTGCGCCGATTTGCAGGATCGGCGTTCTGCGATAGCCGCCGGTCAACGCGATCACATCGGGTTTGGGCATGATCGGCGAGATGAGGACACTGTTCCACTGCAATTTTTTGTAGCCCATGACGAGACGGATTTTTTCCGCAAACGGCGACATGGGGTAGTGATGAAGGATTATTTCCGTCATTTTTGTTCTTTCATAAGTAATTGATTAAATTTAACTATTTAACAAAGCAAATCCGGCTGTTCCTTGATGATTCTATTCCACAGCGGTTGAAACTGAAACCATCCGGCGAAATGCGAGCCGACTTGCGAGCAGGTCAACGTGGCATTTTTATCGTCGATGATAATCGGTTTACCCGCTGCTTCCGCCAGCAATTGTGCCTGACATGAACGCTCCATGGTGATGAACCACCACGCAGCCTCATCGACCGTGTGGCCGACGGTTAGCAAGCCGTGGTTTTGCAATATCACCGCCTTATTCGGGCCGAGTGCCTTGCCGATGCGTGCGCCTTCGCTGGTGTCGAGCACCACACCGGTGTAATCATTGAACAGCGCATGCGATTTGTAAAACGCGCAAGCGTCTTGCGTTAATGGATCGAGCAAACGCCCAAGCGTGGACCAGGTTTTGCCATAGAGTGAATGCGAGTGCGCCGCCGCCACACAATCAGGGCGCGCGTTATGCACTTGCGAATGGATAGCGAAGGCCGCGCCATTCACCGGCTGTTTACCCTCGACCACTTCGCCGGTGTGTGAAACGCGGATTAAATCCGACGCTTTGATTAACGAAAAATGCATGCCGAATGGGTTGACCCAAAACGTGTCGGTGTATTCAGGATCGCGCGCGGTAATATGGCCGGCCACGCCTTCATCAAAACCGAATTTGGAAAACAAACGAAACGCACCAGCGAGTTTTTGTTTGCGGTGCTGGCGCTCTTCTTCCACCGTGGCAAATACCGGCGGCTGCGGCAAATTCATGCCGAGTTGCGGTGGCAGTTTAACGTTGTCATTCATGTCTATCTCCTTATACAGTAGCGACGGGTGTAACCGGTGAACCCACCGCGCCGGGCAAGTTGAGCGGCGGCGCGGTTAACAAAAAACGGCTGCGTTTATTTGCCCGCAACCATGCGGCTAAATCTTTCAACCACCACAATTCCGCTAGCGGCGCGCCGAGCTTGAACAAACAATGTTGGTGCAGCGGCAACAGCGGCGCTTTGCCCGGCTGCAACGGCGGATTAGCCGGGTAATGCTCCACCGCATAATTATCCGCGCAAATCGCCGCGATGCCTATATCCGTTATCCATTGCAATAATTTCTCGTCCCGTCCATCGAGACCGAGGCCGCTATTTTTAATCACTTCTTTATCCGGCTGTCGATTCATTTGCATAATCAAATGGGTGAAGCCGGTG
>JAYVJD010000205.1:0-9651 GCA_043769625.1 Pseudomonadota bacterium
GATCCCGATAACGACTGACGCGAACGGTAATTACAGTCAAGCTGTGCCCGCCGGCTCGACCACCGTCAACGTTACGGATCCAGCTGCAACAAAACTCACTACGGCAAATGATCCGCAGACCATAAATGTGGCTGCTGGTACTACACCGACTGCCGCGACGCCAGTAGGCTTCCAGCCCCAAGGTATCGTCAGCGGCCATCTGTTTACTGATACGAATGGCGACGGCATCCAGCAAGCAGGTGAGCCTAACTTGGCCAACGTGCCGGTGGTGATTACGACCAGTGATGGTAAGACGATCCCGATAACGACTGACGCGAACGGTAATTACAGTCAAGCTGTGCCCGCCGGATCGACCACGGTAACGGTAACCGACCCCGCTAATAGCAAGCTGACGACTGCGAATAATCCGCAGACTCTAAATGTCGCGGCTGGAACTGCGCCGACGGCTACCACTCCTGTTGGCTATCAGACGCAAGGCGTGGTGTCGGGTCACGTATTCCAAGATAAGAATGGAAATGGTAAGCAGGATGCTGGAGAAAAAGATCTTGTCGGCGTTCCTGTTGTCATCGCCACAATTGATGGCAAGACTATCAATGTGACCACTAACGCCACGGGTGATTACAGCGCGCCCGTGCCAGCTGGAGCGACGACGGTTAATGTGACTGACCCTGTAAACTCGACGCTCACCACCAACAATGATCCGCAGACTGTGAATGTCGCATCAGGTACTGTGCCTACCGCTGCAACAGCAGTTGGCTTCCAACCCAAGGTAGCTGGTATCAAAGGTAATGTATGGCGTGATGCTAACCATGACCGCGCTTTGAATAGCGGTGAGCTAGGTATTACCGGCTTCCGCGTTGAAGTGGTCGATGCAAACGGCGTAGTGGTGGGTAACGCAGTCACCGATGCTAACGGAAACTACACGGTAACTGACTTGGTGCCTTCGACGCCTGGCGACGCGACGACCTATTACAAGGTTCGCTTCGTTGATCCGGCAACCGGAATTGTGTACGGCAAACCACTTTCTCAGGATCCAAACAATCCAAATGGTGATACGTCGAAAGGTATTATCGAGGGTCTCGAACTCAAGCCCGGCATCACTACGATTGAACAGAGCTTGCCGCTTGACCCAAGTGGTGTTGTTTACAATGCGCAGACACGTCAACCCGTCCCAGGCGCGGTGGTGACGCTGATTGCCCCAGCAGGATTTAACCCGCAGCTACACTTGGTGGGCGGTGCGGCTAACCTCAAGCAGACAACCGGCACCAACGGTTTCTACCAATACATTCTGTTGCCGGGCGCGCCAGTAGGCGATTACAGCCTGAGCATTGTGCCGCCAAATGGATATAGTGCCCCATCTGCAGCGTCAACGATCCCTCCGCAAGTCGGCGCACTTGATCCGACGGGCTTGGGCAGTGGCGGCATCTATCCAGTCCAAGCGCAACCCGGCGCCCCTGCTATCGGTCAGGATACGAAGTATTACCTGTCGTTCAACTTGCAGATCGGTGATCCGAATGTGGTGAACAACCATGTGCCGCTGGATCCGACCATTGCAACGACATTGCTGGTGCAAAAAACCGCTTCCGTGACAACGGCGCAAGAAGGCGATAGCGTGTTTTACACCGTGAAAGTGAAAAACGCAGCTGGACCATTCTTGACTAACGTAAACGTGATCGATACCTTGCCGGCCGGCTTCCGCTATATACCGGGAACCAGTAATATTTCTGTCGGTGGTGTTTCGTTAACCAGTGTTGACCCTTCCGGCGGCGTAGGCCCGAGCTTGACTTACGTTATCCCGGCATTGCCAAATAACGCAGAAGCCGTGTTGTCATACCGCGTCCGTATCGGTGTCGGTGCAACTCGTGGTGATGGTATCAACCGCGTAGTCGCTCAAAGCGGTAATGTCAAATCGAACGAAGCAAGAGCCCGCGTCATCGTCTCTGGTGGTGTATTTAGCGACAAGGGAATTATCTTGGGCAAGGTTTACGTCGAATGTAACAACGACCGCGTGCAAAACAAGGAAGAACTCGGCATACCTGGCGTGCGTCTGTATCTACAGGATGGAAGTTATGTCATTACTGACGTAGAAGGTAAATACAGCTTCGCCGGCCTTGATGCCAAGACCCATGTGATTCTGGTGGATGAAACCACCATGCCGGTCGGTGCCAAACTCAAGACGCTTACCAACCGTAATGCAGGTGATCCAGTGAGCCAGTTTGTTGACCTCAAGTTTGGTGAAATGCACCGTGCTGATTTTGCTGAAGGTACCTGTTCTGACTCGGTGCTTGATCAGGTCAAGGCCCGTCGCGCACTGGGCGAAGTGAATGCGCCTGAGACAGAAAAATCGAAACAGCCTGGCTTGATCTTCCGCTCAGGTGGCAACAAAGCTGATCAGCCTGTGCCGCAGCCGCGTCTGGATAATCCGGATACCAAGTACCGTGCACCGGGAGCCGCGCAATGAATAAGTCCATTTTGCGTTTCTCTGCTATTTACATCGCGCTGGTGAATGTTGCGTGGGGGCAGAGTACGGATTCGGCCCCAGGAATTCAACTCAAGCTAGATTCCAATTTAACCCTGGAGCAATCCGGCCGTTTTAACGATATTCCAACTGGTGCGATCAATAGCCAAAATAGTTCGTTGGCCGACACCTTGCCGCTGAATATCTCGCGTGACGCCGGTTCAGATATTGTCAAAATGATCGAGCTGGCGGTTGAGCGCGATGGTATTCCCGCTGATGGACAATCGGCAGTCATGCTCACCATTCGATTGTTTGATAAAGACAACAAGCCGGTCATGGTGCCAACGCGCGTGACATTGGAAACTAGCTTGGGCCGCTTCAAACGCGCCGACCGTACCGAAGGTCTGGATTTTGACAAGGTCGAGCCGGGCAATCAGATCATGGTGCAAAACGGCGTCGGCCAAATAACCTTGGTGGCGCCACACGAGCCGGGCGACGCAAGAATTCGCGCGACATCGGGGCCTACTTTTGTCGAAGGCCACTTGAGCTTCTTGCCTGACTTACGTCCAATGATTGCTGTCGGTTTGATTGAAGGTATTATCAACTTCCGCAATTTTGACCCGAGCAAATTACAAAATCGTTCGCGCGATACGTTTGATCAAGACATGCGCAACTTCCAGCGCCAGTTTAATGAGGGTAAGGGCGATGCAGGCTTACGCGCGGCGTTCTTCCTCAAGGGCGCGGTCAAGGGCGAATATTTGCTTACCATGGCGTACGATTCAGACAAGGAAACACGCGATCGTTTCTTCCGCGATATTCACCCGGATGAGTTTTATCCGGTCTATGGCGATGCGTCGCTCAAAGGCTATGACGCGCAAACCACTAGCCGATTCTATGTACGCGTCGATAACAAAAAATCGTATTTCATGTTCGGCGATTTGCAAAGCACCTCGGTCAGTGAAGCGCGCAAGCTGGGTAACTACAGCCGCACCCTGACGGGCGTGAAAGAGCATTACGAAAATCAAAATATTGTCTTGAATGTATTCGCCGCCAAAGATAACTTGCGTCAAGTAGTGGATGAATTCCCGGCCCGTGGCGTATCCGGCTGGTATAATTTAAGTCAACAATATCAAGGGCTTACAAACTCTGAAAAAGTTGAGATTGTGACGCGTGATCGTAACCAGCGCGCGATTATTTTGAAGACGGAAATATTGACGCGCTTCACCGATTACCAGTTGGAAGAGTTTACCGGGCGCATATTGCTCAGTCGCCCGATTCCCTCATTCGATGGAAATCTAAATCCGAATTTTATTCGTGTGACGTATGAAATCGACCAGGGTGGAGATCGCTTCTGGGTCGGTGGTGCTGATGCACAAGTCAAGCTGGGCGAAAGATTGGAAATCGGCGCGTCGATTGTTGAAGATCGCAATCCGACGCTTCCGTATAAACTGAAGAGCGTGAATTCTACCGTCAAGCTAGGCGAAAAAACCTTTGTCTCCGCCGAGTTCGCACAAAGCAACGGTCAATCCGGTGGCGGTGTTAATGTTGATCCGATAGCCGCAGCAGATAAAACCGGCAAGGCCGCGCAAGTAGAGTTGCGCCACAATAGCGACGATTTACAAGCGCGTGTTTACGCGTTCAAGTCAGGGGTTGGTTTTGATAATCCGAGTTCCGGAATTCTGCCTGCGCGCATAGAGGCGGGCGCGAATGCCACCTATAACATCAATGACAAGACCCGTCTCATCGGAAGCGCAACCCGCACGGAAGATCGCCTCACGACCGGAAAGCTCGACAGCGTGCAAGCGAGTATTGAACGCAGTATTACCGAAAATCTGAAGTTTGAACTCGGCCTGCATCGCGCCAAGTCCAACGGCTTCGATCAAATTCCCACTTTGCCCGCCACGACAACCAACAGCCCAACCGGTGTTGGCTTAACAGGTGGCTCGAGCATTACGCCGCGTTCGGCGAATGAAGTGTTGACTGATGGGACCGACCTCAACAGTGTGCGCGCCAAACTCACGGCACAGACGACGGGCGGCAAAGTCAGTGCCTATATTGAAGGCGAGCAAGACACCAAGGTGCACGAAAAACGTCTGCTGGCTATCGGCGGCGACTATCGCTTCTCGGATCGCGGTCGTGTCTATGGCCGCATTGAAGATATCAAAAACCAAAATGATAGTCAGCGCGCCGCAGTGATTGGTGTCGATACCAATTACATGAAAGATGGCCAACTGTTTAATGAATATCGCCTGCGCGATTCGATCGACAAACGTAGTTCGGAAAATGCGATTGGTGTGCGCAATTTGTGGACGATTTCCGAAGGCTTGCGCTTTAATACGGGCCTTGAATATCTGCGTTCTATCGAAGGAGATGGCGTCAGCGCCACCGCTGCAAGCCTGGGCGTAGATTACACTGCTAACCCGTTATGGAAAGGTTCTGCTCGCCTTGAAGCACGCCGCGAAAATAACCCGACTGATCCAACGACCACATGGTTATCGACGCTGGGTCTTGCACGGAAGCTTGATCGCGACTGGACATTCCTGGCGAAAAATATTTACAGCCTGACCGATCATACGGCTACGTTCGACCAAGTGAACGAACGTTTCCAGACGGGCTTCGCTTATCGCGACACCAATACAAACCGGATCAATTGGTTAACGCGCTATCAATATTCTTATTTCAAAAATGATCCTGCACTCGGCGTGACCAACACAACCCCTAGCGTGGTGGCAACGCCATTGAAAATGGTGCACGAGCTTTCAACTCATGTTGACTATCATCCGTCGCGGCCGCATACATTTAACGCTGGCTATGCCGTGCGTTGGAACAAAGAAGCCTTCAATAACGATAGCGGCATTCGTACCAATTCGAAATATCTTGAGCATTGGGTGCATGGACGTTATATGTACGACATCACCGAGCGTTGGGATATGGGTTTGATTGGCACGTTGAAATACAACCCACAAGCAGATGGATTGCAAACCCGCACGCGTGACTATGGTTTGGGGATTGAAACCGGTTATTTGATGTACCAAAATTTATGGGCTTCGGCGGGCTATAACTTTGTCGGGTTCAAAGACAGTATTACCGGTTTGGTTGACGAGAACTACACCAGCAAAGGACCGTTCCTGCGCCTGCGTTACAAATTTGATCATCACACCTTCAGCGGCAAAGATTCTGCGGTAAACAAAACTTTGATTCCTGATGCGACCAAGTCGGACGACAAAAAATAATCCGGCATTGAGACAGAGGTAAATGAAATGAAGACAAACCATCCGATGAAGTTAAACTTGCTCACTGTGGCACTTATAGCCACAGCGGTCTTGCTTGCCGGTTGTTCGAGCAAGCGAGGGCTGCCCGACACACGCGGCGCAACGGCGAACCAGACATTGCCTACATTGCAAGAAAATCGTATTACCGACGAAGCTATTCGCGCGGATCATCGTGGCCTTTCCGGCTTGCAAGAACGTCTCAAACAACTTAACGTCAGTGGCGCGAATAAAATTGACGACTATCATTATGCTAAAGCCCAATGCTGGCTTGATTTTGCTTTTGATGAATATCACGATAACGATCGAACCGGCATTGTTGAAGGTTCTCTCGATCAGGCTAAAAAACTAATCGGCGGAATGGAAGCCAAGACGCCACTAGGCAACGAAACGCCGATTATTCCCGGCAGCAAAAAATTGCGCGAAGACTTGTGGGCTAAAGCCGACAGCTACAAACAACAATCCGGATTCCAATGTGCGGCGGCAACGGTTGCCTGCATGGAAGTGCAGTTGGTTCACGCCGGCCACGAAGACATGGAACTCGGCTGGCGGCACGCCGAGCTCGACGTGAGCATCGCTGAAAAACTCGATGCCAAGGCCAAACGCCTGATGGACGAATGCGCGCAAGCGCGTCCAGCGCCGGTTGCAGTAGCGCCAGCAGCGGCTCCTCCAGCGCCACCAGTGATTATTCAGGCCCCAGCACCCGCGCCGATTATCCAAACGGTTACGATCGAGCGTTATAACCTCATGGCAGACGCGTTATTTAACTATGACCGTTATGATTTGGCTAACTTGCGTCCAGAAGGAAAAGCACGCTTGGATAACCTCGCAGCGCGTCTCAAAACAATGAGCGGCGTCGAAGCCATCAAACTCACCGGCCACGCCGATCGACTGGGTAGCGATAATTACAACCAGCGTTTGTCCGAACGCCGCGCAGAGACCGTGAAAAATTATCTCGCGAGCAAAGGTGTGGATTCAAACCTGATGCAAACATCGTTCCGCGGCGAGAGCGAGCCACTAACCAGTCAGTGTTCAGGCAACACCCGGACTAAGTCGTTAATAGAGTGCTTGCAGGCCGATCGACGCGTAGAAGTCGAAGTCAACGGTATATTGCAACGCAGGTAGAATAATTTCTTTGCTTTGAATAAAAAACCTCGCTTAGCAGGCTGTGTAAAAAGTCACAGGGGCATTGATTTAGGCGGTGGGATGACCATCCCCTAGGTCAAAAAACATAAATAGAACGCATTGTAAAAGGCCGACCTCATCATAAGATGAGATCGGCCTGACTTTTTATACAGCCTGTTAGGCGAGGTTTTTTATAGCCAGCAACGATTTTTCTAGGCTCAGAATATTTAAAATACTTTAATATAATCAATAGGTTATATATTTAACAGAATTGCGAGTTGCTAAAGTAAAATACTTAAATAATTTTCACTTATTTAGATTGAGGAAGTTAGACGATGACCCCAGCGACAAATAAAATCATTGCTGAAACCCGTGCTTGGGTAAACCGTGCGGTGATCGGCTTAAATCTTTGCCCATTTGCTAAAGCGGCGCAAGTGAAAAACCAGATCCGTTATGTGGTGAGTGATGCGACCGATACGTCGGCATTGCTGGCCGCATTGATTGAAGAATTACATTTATTGGCCGACGCTGCGCCAGAGCAAGTGGAGACGACGCTGTTGATTCATCCGCTGGTGTTGACGGATTTTTTGGACTTTAATGACTTTCTCGATGTGGTGGATGCAGCGCTGGAAGAACTGGAGTATGACGGTGTGATTCAGGTGGCGACGTTTCATCCGCAGTATCAATTCGCTGAGACAGAGGTCGATGACGTGACGAACGCGACGAATCAATCACCCTATCCGACTTTGCACTTATTGCGAGAAGAAAGTATTGATAAAGCAGTGGAGGCGTTTCCAGAAGCCGATAAAATCTTTGATGCGAATATCAAGGCGCTAAAAAAACTCGGCCCCGAAGGTTGGTCTGCATTGCTGAAGCAGTGTAAGCAAGATAGTGAAAATGATTAATTTATAACTGACACGGTAGCCGGATCGAATTGCTTATCTCACGGATATTTACGTATATTCAGCCGTTTGAGGGCCTGCTGCATCTCTGGCGCGTGTGGCGCAGCCAATCAGCGCACACTGTTATGAATGGTTTGAGCGTTGCGATAATCTTTGTTATGACACTTTTGCTGAGTATTATTTTGTGGCAATGGCTGGGACAAAAATTCGTCGCGTCCACCGACGCGAGCCATGCGGTGCGCTGGCTCGTCGTGGTGCTCACGGCATTGACCCTGCCGCATTTGGTGCTGGTGAGTTTGTCCAGCCGCTTGCTGTCAGCTCGTGAGCCAGATAAATAGTTAAAATTTCTTATTATAATCAAATAGATACGTTACCGCGTCTAATCCGGAATAATTTAGCGAATAGGTTGCCTGTTCACGCACAATCGGCTTCGCGTGAAACGCGATAGAGACGCCAGACGCGGCGAGCATTTTTAAATCATTCGCGCCGTCGCCGAGGCCGATGACATTTTCTTTTTTCAATTTTAATTCAGTGCGAATTTTTTCCAGCCAGTCCGATTTGCTTTGCGCATCGACAATCGGGCCGATCAATTTGCCGGTAAGTTTGCCGTCGATGATTTCCAGCTGGCAGGATGCGGTGTAGTCGAGCCCTAATCTTTGCTTCAGGCGAGAAGTAAAAAAAGTAAACCCGCCAGAGACGAGCAAGGTTCTAATGCCGAGCGATTTTACTTTAGCCAATAATTTTTCTGCGCCGGGGGTGAGTTGTAATCGCTCATCATAAACGCGTTGTAAGGCAGATTCATCCAAGCCTTTAAGCAACGCGACGCGACGCGTCAGGCTTTCGGCAAAATCCATTTCACCGCGCATGGCGCTGGCGGTGATTGCTGCGACCTGTGCTTTGATGCCCTGCATGTCGGCGATTTCGTCTATGCATTCAATCGTTATCAAGGTCGAGTCCATGTCCATCACCAGCAGGCCAAAATTTTTCAGCTCTTGTCCGGTGGGAACAAAGGCAAAATCTAGTTTGGCTTCCGCGCAATGCGCTGACACGGCTGCTTTACTGTCGGTCGTGGCTTCGGTCAGACGAAACGCTTCTGGTGAAATATTTTCGATCTGTTTCGCGCCGGATATTTTGGCCAATTGTTTCAAGTCCTGGGTGAAAATCTCTGCGCCTTGAATAATCAAATTCACGATAATTCCTTGATCAAAATTTTGATATGATTCACACGTTCGCGTGCGTCTTCAGTTGGAAGATTCATGCGCAAGCGATCTTGCCCGGCCATTTTGATATGGCGTTTGCTTTGTATCAAATGAATAATTCGATGCGCCTCCACCGGCGGCTTGGGCATGAATTGCACGGTGATGTTATCGCTATTGGCGTCAATTTTAATAATGCCCAGCGGTTTGCTCAGAATGCGCAATCGATGCGTGTCGAATAGCACTTGCGTCGGTTGCGGCGGCAAGCCGAACCGGTCGATGAGCTCTTCCTGCATCGCGGTCAAGTCCTCGACGGTTTTACAATTGGCGAGGCGTTTGTAAATTACCAGTCGCTCGTGCACATCGCCGCAATAACTTTCCGGCAACAGCGCAGGCTCATGCAAATTGATTTCCGTGGTGATGCCGAGTGGTTGCGACAAGTCCGGTTCTTTGCCCGCTTTAAGCGATTTGACCGCGGTCTCCAGCATGTCGGTGTAAAGCGAAAAGCCAATGTCTTGTATGCCGCCGCTTTGCGAATCGCCGAGCACTTCACCGGCTCCGCGAATTTCCAAATCATGCATGGCAAGATGAAAGCCCGCGCCGAGATCTTCCATCATCTGAATCGCTTCGAGGCGTTTTCTCGCGCTGGTGCTCAGCGTTTCATCCGGCGGCGTGAGCAGGTAGGCATAGGCTTGATGATG
>JAYVJD010000206.1:0-3637 GCA_043769625.1 Pseudomonadota bacterium
AAAACCAGCAAAGGCTGGATCCGCGAGCACATTAACGATTTATTCGTGCAGCGTGCGAAGCGCGAGGGCTATCGCTCGCGCGCGGCGTATAAGTTGATGGAAATCGACACGCGCGACAAGCTGATCAAGCCCGGCATGACCATAGTCGATCTCGGCGCGACGCCGGGCGGCTGGTCGCAGGTGTCGGCGGAGCGGATGAAGGGCAATGGCCGCGTGATTGCGATTGATTTGCTGGAGATGGTGCCGCTGCAAGGCGTGACCTTTCTGCAAGCCGATTTCACCAGTGACGCGGGTCTTGCAGCGCTGAATACTTTGTTGCTCGGCCAGCCTGTGGACCTTGTTTTCTCCGATATGGCCCCCAACATAAGTGGTATTCCCTTGTCTGATCAAGCGCGCAGTATGGCTTTGTGTGAAATGGCGCTGGAATTTGCCTGTGACCATTTGAAACCCAATGGCGCATTTCTGGTCAAGGTATTTCAGGGAGAAGGTTTTGCTGAGTTTTATAAAGAAATGATGAAGCACTTCATTGTGGTTTATACGCGCAAGCCTGATGCTTCTCGAGATCGCAGTAATGAAGTGTATTTGCTCGGTAAGGGTCGAAGAGTCTAAACCGGCGCACGCTTATCTGTTGGTTCGTATAACCGCCGATTCGCGCTACAATTAAACTAATAGAAACAACTGATTTAATTTATTGAGGATAACCCCTTGAATAACATGGTAAAAAATGTAGGTATCTGGTTAATCATCGCGCTGGTGCTGATGATGGTGGTCAAACAGTTCAGCAATCCGCAAGCGGCGGCCAATCCGGTTGAGTATTCTCAATTTATGGAACAGGTGAAATCCGGCCACATTAAAAAAGTGGTAATGGATGGTCGATTGCTGTCGCGCACGCTCAAAGTCACCACCAAAGACGACACTTCTTACACCACGACCGCGCCGTTTGATCCGTGGCTGGTGAGCGATTTGCTTAAGTACAACGTCTCTGTCGCCGCGCAGCCGGAAGAAGAGCGCTCGATGCTGCTCGATATGTTTGTCGGTTGGTTCCCGATGTTGTTGCTGATCGGCGTCTGGGTATTCTTTATGCGCCAGATGCAAGGCGGCGGCAAAGGCGGCGCGTTCTCGTTCGGCAAAAGCCGCGCGCGCATGCTGGACGAAAATACCAACCCGATTACCTTTGCCGACGTGGCGGGTGTGGACGAAGCCAAAGAAGAAGTCGGCGAGATCGTCGATTTTCTGCGCGACCCAACCAAATTCCAAAAACTCGGCGGACGCATTCCGCGCGGCGTGTTGATGGTGGGTAATCCGGGTACCGGTAAAACTCTGCTGGCCCGCGCGATTGCCGGCGAAGCCAAGGTGCCGTTTTTCAGTATCTCCGGTTCTGATTTTGTCGAGATGTTCGTCGGCGTCGGTGCCGCGCGGGTACGCGATATGTTCGAGCAAGCGAAGAAAAGCGCGCCGTGCATTATTTTCATCGATGAAATCGACGCAGTCGGCCGCCAGCGTGGCGCGGGTCTAGGCGGCGGTAACGACGAACGCGAACAAACCTTGAATCAATTATTGGTGGAGATGGATGGCTTTGAAGGTTCGGTCGGCGTGATTGTCATCGCTGCAACCAACCGTCCTGATGTACTCGACCCTGCGCTGTTGCGACCGGGTCGTTTCGATCGCCAGGTTGTCGTGCCTTTGCCCGACATTCGTGGCCGCGAACAAATCCTCATGGTTCACATGCGCAAAGTGCCAATCGCAATTGACGTAAAAGCCGCGATTATTGCGCGCGGCACGCCAGGCATGTCCGGTGCCGATCTCGCCAATTTGGTCAATGAGGCCGCGTTGTTTGCGGCACGCAGAAATAAACGTCTGGTCGATATGGAAGATTTCGAACAGGCGAAAGATAAAATTTTCATGGGCCCAGAGCGCCGCTCGATGGTGATGAGCGAAGAAGAACGCAGCGCCACGGCGTATCACGAATCCGGCCACGCCGTCGTCGCCTGGTCGTTGCCGGGAACCGATCCGGTGCACAAAGTCACCATCGTGCCGCGCGGACGCGCACTGGGCGTGACATGGCAATTGCCGGAGCGTGACCGCTTGAGTTTGTATAAAGATCAAATGCTCCATAGCCTGTCGATTTTATTCGGCGGTCGTATTGCTGAAGATTTATTCGTCAAACGCATTTCAACCGGCGCGAGCAATGACTTCGAGCGCGCCACCAGCATGGCGCGCGACATGGTCACGCGTTACGGCATGTCCGACACGATGGGCCCGATGGTGTATGGCGATAACGAAGGCGAAGTATTTCTCGGCCGTTCGGTGACCACGCATAAAAATATGTCTGAAGCGACCTTGCAGCAAGTCGATAAAGAAATCCGCCGCATCATCGATCAGCAGTACGCGGTCGCGCAAAAAATTCTCGAAGACAAACGTGATCGCGTAGAAGCCATGACGGCTGCGCTGTTGGAATGGGAAACCATTGATTCGGAGCAGATCAACGACATCATGGAAGGTCGCACACCGCGCGCGCCGAAGCCGAGCAACGCACGACCGAATCCACCGTCAAACGACGCGCCTGCTGCGCCCGAAGCGACGATTACACCGGCGCAAGAAACTTGAATATAATCAAATAGTTACAAGGGCGACTCAGGTCGCCCTTTTTTATGTCTAAAATATGTTTTGTGCGAAAAATAAATGACCAAACCCACTGAGTTTATTTGCGGCCACTACACGCTCAATTTGCAGCGGCCATTAGTAATGGGCATCGTCAATGTCACACCGGATTCTTTTTCTGATGGCGGCAAATTTTTTTCGCGCGATCGTGCGATTGAACATGGTTTGAAGCTGATAGAAGAGGGCGCCGACATTCTCGACATCGGCGGCGAATCGACGCGGCCCGGATCGTTGTCGGTCGAGCTCGATGAAGAATTACAGCGCGTGATTCCGGTGATCGAAGCACTGCGCGACAAAAAAATTCCGCTCTCCATCGACACACAAAAAACCGCCGTGATGGACGCCGCGATGAAGGCGGGCGCATCCATGATCAACGACGTGAATGCCTTGCGCGCCGAAGGCGCGCTGCAAGTAGCCGCGAAAACTGGTGCGGGCATCTGCATGATGCACATGCTAGGCACGCCACAGACTATGCAGCAACTAATTGATTATAATGATGTTTTAATTGATGTCAGCGCATACTTACAAGCGCGCGCGCAAGCCGCCGAAGATGCAGGCATCACAAAAAATCGCATCGCCCTCGACCCCGGTTTTGGTTTCGGTAAACGCACGGTACACAATCTCGCCTTGTTGCGCGGGCTGCAAACAATCGCCGACCTGGGCTATCCGGTGCTCGCCGGTTTGTCGCGCAAATCCATCTTCGGCGAGCTCACCGGCAAGCTCACACCGGAACGGGTACATGCCAGCGTTGCCGCCGCGCTGATTGCCGCGCAAAATGGCGCGAGTATCATACGAGTACATGACGTCGCCGCGACAAAAGACGCGATGGCGGTTTTGCATGCGGTGAACGCGGGCAATTAGGGAAATGACCTCTGTGCAACTGGGCTTGCCCTCATCCCCGACTCTTCTCCCGGAGAGAGAAGGGAGCAAGCTTCCCTCTCCCTCCGGGAGAGGGATTGAGGGTGAGGGAGCCGAT
>JAYVJD010000207.1:0-3628 GCA_043769625.1 Pseudomonadota bacterium
CACTTTCAGTAACCGTACCCAAATGCCGATCAATGGCAAATTCAGCAATACCAACAGAACATTGCCGACCCACATACTCGCAATCATGCCCCAGAATAATTCAGGGCGTTGCGTCATGACTTGCGGGCCGGGCTGAATGCCTTGAATGATCATCGCGCCAACCATCAATGCCATGACCGGATTGGAGGGAATGCCCAGCGTCAACATCGGGATGAATGAGGTTTGTGCGGCGGCATTATTGGCTGATTCCGGTCCGGCTACGCCTTCGATGGCGCCGTTGCCGAATTTCGAGTTAGGTCCGGCGATACGTTTTTCGATCATGTATGAAGCGAACGATGCAAGCACCGCCGTGCCGCCGGGCAAGATGCCCAACACCGAACCGATGCCGGTGCCGCGCAGAATGGCTTTCCACGAGTCGCGTAGATCGACGCGGCTCGGCCACAGCCCCGTGACATTTGCGGTGAACACTTCGCGCTTTTCTCGATTTTCCAGGCTGCGAATAATTTCCGCGATGCCAAACATACCCATTGC
Source organism: Pseudomonadota bacterium (assembly GCA_043769625.1). Taxonomy (GTDB): domain Bacteria; phylum Pseudomonadota; class Gammaproteobacteria; order Burkholderiales; family JBEEJL01; genus JBEEJL01. The sequence continues at coordinate 532 of JAYVJD010000207.1, forward strand.
AACGATAGCGAAGCCGATACCATCGGACAAATTGGCAATACCAAAGGTGTAACGCTGTGTGCCCGAAGTGACGTCCGTGCCGATGATACCGAGCAGCAAGCCCAGCACGATCATGGCGAGGGCTTTGATGAGCGAGCCATGGGCCAAGACCACGGCGGCGACTAATCCCAACACGTATAACGAGCAACGTTCCGGAGGGCCGAATTTGAAGGCGAGAGCAGCGAGTGGTGGGGCGAATGCGGCGATCAGCAAAGTGCCGACACAACCGGCAAAAAACGAGCCGATTGCGGCGATTGAGAGCGCCGCGCCGGCACGACCTTGGCGCGCCATTTGATAGCCTTCCATGGCCGTGACGACTGACGACGCTTCGCCTGGCATGTTCACTAGAATCGCCGAAGTCGAGCCGCCGTACTGCGCGCCGTAGTAGATGCCGGCGAGCATAATGAGCGCGGATTCCGGGGGTAGGTTGAATGTGATCGGCAATAGCATCGCGATCGTGGCGACCGGGCCTATGCCCGGTAACACGCCGATCAACGTGCCAAGCGTAACGCCGATAAAGCAATAGGCAAGGTTTTTGAGCGTGAACGCGACGGCGAATCCGAGGCTGAGGTTGCTGAGTAAATCCATGTCAGGACCAGGGCCAAATTTTAATCGGCAGGCCGAGGCCGTAAACGAATAAGCCCAGGCCAATGGCCAATAGTCCGAGTGTCAAAGCAAGCCATTCGCGCGCGCGCGACTCGGCGGTCGCAAGACAGCCGATGACGACCAGCGCAATAGTGGCAAGCACCAGTCCACCCGGTTCAAGCAATCCGGCAAATGCAAACATTGCGGCGAGAATGAATGCCAGCGGGCGGTAGCCAACGTGCCCGACGCGCGGGCCGTCGATCGCCAATGATCGCAAAGCGATGATGGCGCCCAGAATCGTCAACAACCATCCGAGCAACGCCGGGAAATAGCCGGGGCCCATGCGCGTCGCGCTGCCAAGCGAGTAATCACGCCCAATCGTGACAGCGATTAAACCTACTACAACAAAAATAACACCGGCGTAAAAATCTTTAGGGTGGCGAATGCGGAACACTACGGGAATTTCCTCAAACCGTTTTTCTTGGCTGCATTCTCACGTGTCGGCGAGCATCAGTCAACTCTTGTATAGCGCGGCGTTTTCTAGCGCTTCTCGGCGCTGATATTCGATGATGAATATTTTCCTAGAACACTAAGGTGATCGGTATGAAATGGGGAAACGGATTGCGCATATTTAACTTGATTGTTAAATACAAGGAGCGTAAAGTACTTCCATGGATGCTTTAAGTACTACATTTGCCGCGTTATCGGATCCGACGCGCCGTGCAATTCTCGCTCGATTGACGCAGGGCGAGGCGACGGTCGGTGAACTTGCACAACCGTTTTCGATGTCGCTGCCGGCAGTGTCGCGGCATTTACGCGTGTTGCAGCAGGCACAGTTGATCGAGCGGCGCGTCGATGCGCAATGGCGCATGTGTACGCTACGCGCCGAACCGCTGCGTGAAGCCGCGAGTTGGATTGAGGACTACCGCCGTTTTTGGAATGGCCGACTCGACAAACTGGCGGCGTACCTAAACAAGTCAAAATCAAAAGGGGGTAAGGGAAAATGAGTCACAACGTTAGCATTACGCGGTTCTTCGACGCACCGCGCGAAGAAGTATTCGAAGCGTTTACCAACGCGCAGGCGATGCAGGAATGGTACGGCCCCGAGACGTTTACTTGCCCGCGCGTGGAGTCAGATGCGCGCGTTGGCGGAAAATATTTGATCGAAATGCGTTCGCCGGACGGCGCGCCGTTCATCGTCGCCGGCGTCTATCGTGAAGTGCAGCCACCGGAAAAATTAGTGTTTAGCTGGGCTTGGTTAGAGGGCAAAGCATTCGGCAACGAATCGTTGGTGACGATAAATTTCCTTGCCAAGGGTGGCGGCACGGAAATGACGTTGCACCATACGGGTCTAGCGAGTGTCGAAGATGCCGCGGCCCACGAAGCTGGCTGGATGGGCGGCTTGAACGATCTGCGTAAAAAATTTGAGAAGAAGTCGTAACCCGAGTCGTATTGAACAATCGCAAAAGGAGAACGTCATGAGCTACACCTACGGAAAATTCGTTTGGTTCGAACATGTTTCGAACAACGTTGAAGCGTGCAAGAAATTTTACACTGAGCTGCTCGGCTGGAATTTTGCCAGTTTCCCGATGGGCGATCAGACCTATTACATGATTCAAAGCGGTGGCGAAGGTATCGGCGGTTATCGCGTCGCGTCGCCCGGCGAGCCGAGTCACTGGATGAGTTATTTGTCGGTGCCGGATGTCGATGCCAGTGCTGGGACGGCAAAAAAGGCTGGTGCAAAGGTGTTGATGGGGCCGATGGATTTTGGTCCCGTGGGTCGTGGTGCGGCACTCTCGGATCCGCAAGGCGCGCCGTTTTCGATTTGGCACAATGCGCAAAATGATCGCACCGACGTCAAGCCCATCGCCATCGGCGATTGGTATTGGAATGAGTTGATGACTTCCGATGCCGAAGCAGCGCTTAAGTTTTACGAAGGTACATTCGGCTTCGGCCACGACAGCATGGATATGGGCCCAATGGGCATGTATTACATTTTGAAAAAAGACGACGTCAGTCGTGCCGGCCTGATGAAATCGCCCGAACCGAAAGCGCCGATCAGTTGGACGCCTTATATTCGCGTCGCCGATTGCGATGCGTCCGCAAATAAAGCCAAGCAACTCGGCGCGCAAATTGCTGTGCCACCAACCGATATTCCGGGCGTGGGTCGTTTTGCGATTCTCGCCGATCCTACCGGTGCGATGGTTGGAATTATTCGTGGCGATAACTAGTTCAGACCTCGCGGCGCGGGGTCAGGCGCCACAGTGAAGTGACCTCGGCCGCGCGCGCCGCATGCAGTGGATCGGCGCGATTCGCGGCGCGAGGATGATGGGGTCGAATATCGCTTCGCCCGATAACGTCTAACTTGGCGTCGTCAATCATTGACAACAATTCTGCTCGTGTGCGCAAGCCGAGATGCTCCGCGAGATCCGAAAGCAGTAGCCAGCCTTCGCCACCGGGCGCTAAGTGCCTG
>JAYVJD010000208.1:0-21957 GCA_043769625.1 Pseudomonadota bacterium
ACGCTTATACGCATGGCTTTGGTAAATTCGGCCAGGATTTATGGACGGTGGATTTTTACCAATACTGGCTGAAAATGTATCAGACCGGTAATGCGCCAGATATCGAAAATTATTCGATTAACCGCATGGCAGCCAAGGCGGGAAAATTCATGCGCGCTGCGCCCGACATGCCCAACTCACCGCTGGCCGAAATCGCGCATGCGTTTCATTTCGACGCAAGCTTGTTCGCTAAGTATCTGCGCAAATACAGTGAAGCGCGTGGTGTTAAACGCACTGAAGGGAAAATTAAGCAAACCCTATTGCGTGATGGCGATGGCTTTATTGAAGCCGTCGTGTTGGAAAATGGCGAAAGAATCAGCGGCGATTTGTTTATCGACTGTTCCGGTTTTCGCGGTTTGTTGATCGAGGAGGCCTTACACACCGGCTACGAAGATTGGACGCATTGGCTACCGTGCGATCGCGCGTATGCCGTGCCGTGCGAATCGGTGCAGCCTATCATTCCCTACACCCGTGCCACGGCGCGCAAGGCTGGCTGGCAATGGCGCATACCGCTACAGCATCGCATTGGCAATGGCCATGTTTATTGCAGCAAATTTATCAGCGATGACGAAGCCGCTGCCACCCTATTGGCTAATCTGGATGGCAAGGCCTTGGCTGAACCGCGCCAACTGAAATTTAAAACCGGCAAACGCAAAAAAGTCTGGAACAAAAATTGTGTCGCGGTCGGTCTTGCCAGCGGATTTCTGGAGCCGCTGGAATCCACCAGTATTCATTTGATTCAATCGACGATTTCGCGCTTGATTAAGTTTTTCCCTGACAAACAATTTAATCAAACCGATATTGACGAGTTCAATACGCAAGCCGCTTTTGAACTGGAAAAAATCCGCGACTTCATCATTCTGCATTACAAATTAACCGAGCGGAACGACACGCCGTTCTGGAACCATTGCCGCACGATGGACATTCCGCCATCCTTGCAACAAAAAATGGATTTGTACCGTAGCAGTGGACGCATCTACCGCGACGGCGCTGAGTTATTCGCTGAGGTCGGCTGGTTGCAAGTGATGCACGGCCAAGGCATCCGCCCTGTTGGCTATCACCCGCTGGTTGATTTGCTCAGTAAGGCTGAAGTAACTGAATATTTAGCCAGCGTGCAAGAGGTGATACAAAAATGCGTCGCGGTGATGCCAACGCACGCAGAATTCATCGCACAGAATTGCGCAGTGAAAAAAAATAAGTGATGGCAACCGGGAAAATTACCCAGCGAGCATACGGCAGCACCGGGCTGATGGTTTCGGCGCTCGGCCTCGGCGCGGCGCAAGTCGGCGATGCGCGATTATCCGATGCCGATGCCGGCGCCCTGCTTCATTACGCACTCGATGAGGGAATGAATTTATTCGATACTGCGCCGAGTTATGCTTTATCCGAACAACGCATCGGCCAGCATCTTGCCGCACGCCGATATGAGTTCGTGCTCTCCACCAAGCTTGGCTATGGCGTCGCCGGGCTGCCCGATTGGACCGGCGAATGTATCACGGCGGGCATCGAACAAGCCCTGCGCCTGATGCGCACCGACCACATCGACATCGCTCACTTGCACTCGTGCCCGAAAGAAACGCTGGCACGCACCGACATTATCGACGCATTGCAACGTGCGAAACGCGACGGTAAGCTACGCGCCTTCGCCTACTCGGGCGAAAACCAAGACCTCGCTTACGCGATTGGCATGAATGTGTTTGACGGCTTTATGGCGTCACTGAATATTTGCGATCAACGCGTGATACGAGAAGTACTGCCGCTGATGCAAGGCAAAGGCTTCATCGCCAAGCGGCCGACTGCCAACCATCCTTGGCGCTTCGACACGCAGCCCGTCGGTGATTATTGCGAGGAATATTGGCGACGTTGGCGCGCGATGAATCCACCAAATCGCGGGCATGCATGGGGTGAAGTCGCGTTACGCTTTGCCTTGTCTGTCGATGGCGTTGCTTCCGCCATCGTCGGGACCGGCAGCCTGCATCACCTCAAGCAAAATATTGAATGGGCCGAAAGCGGCCCGCTTACGCCTGACTGGGCGAATGAATTGCGTGCCAGCTTCGCCTTGCATGATCAAAGCTGGCATGGGCAGATTTGATTTTCTCCGTTCATGGTGAGCTGGTCGAACCACTTTACTATTCGTGGTGAGCTTGTCGAACCGCACCGCCCCTTCGACAAGCTCAGGGCGAACGACGATGAGGGAGCGGTAATTATACGTGTCAATAGAAATTGAACCAGGGAGCGAACGGCGTTGAGCACCGACATTATTGCTTTTAATCCGAAGCCTACCATCCGTGAAGTATTTTTTTCCAACGGGCAATCGTGTTGGGTGATCGATGATGCGCTGTTGCAGCCAGAGCGGCTGGTGCAACACGCGTCCGATCATCTTGCTCAGTTTCATCCGCCTAATGTGTACGCCTATCCGGGCATCGAGCTTCCCACACCGCCCGGCATTGCGTCGCCTCTCGATGAATTTTTTCGTTTACACATTCGCCATCGGCTCGGCGCACGGCGCACGCTGTCGTCCAATAGTCGTATTTCCATGATGACCTTGCAACCGTCGCAGTTAAAGCCGTGGCAGTGCATTTGCCATCGCGACCGCTTCATCAGCGAGCCTGATATGAGCATTGCCGCTTCGGTTCTGTATCTGTTTCATGAACCCGCGTTCGGCGGCACGAATTTTTATATGCCTAAAAAAGAGGCAGACGAAATTGATCAACTGCGACAAGATGCCGGCACTTTATCCAGCACAGCGTTTACTCAAAAGTATGGTCTGCCGCAAGACTATATGACCGGCTCAAATGAATACTTTGAGTTGGTCGGCGAAATACCGGCCAAATGGAATCGCATTATTTTTTATGACGGCAGCATATTCCACTCCAGCGCATTTTCGCCGCCGGAAAAATATACTACCGACCCGCATACCGGCAGGCTGACGCTGAATGGTTTTTTTACGTGTAGAAAAAACGCAGCCTGATTTTGTGAACTTAAAATTATTTAATATAATCAATTACTTAATCACACCTGCCGGATTGTACTTTTTCAAAAATTTTTCCACCGCGCCATACACTTTATAGCGATTTTCTTCATTCGCGATGCCGTGTTCTTCATCTGCCAATTCCATCCATTCGTAAGTTTTACTGTGCTTTTTTAGCACATCGCGCATCTCTTCTCCATGAATCAGTGGGACGCGTCGATCTTTTTCTCCATACACCATCATCACCGGCGATTGGATTTTTTCAGCTTGCGACAGCGGTGACGTGGCGATAAATTGCGCCTTCATCGTATCCAAGTCGCCAATCATGGCATTCTTGCCATAAATAGACGAATAACTGTCGTACCAAGTCTCGGTGAAAAGATACTTCAAACTCGTCACCCCCATAAAGTTAATCCCACACTGATACAGCTCGGGATTCTTAATCAAACCCATCATGGCGGCATAACCGCCGTAGCTCGATCCCATGATACAAACCCGCTTCGGGTCAACCAGGCCTTGCTTAATTAAATTCGTCACGCCATCTGTCACGTCATCTTGCATAGCGAGCCCCCATTGCTTAAAGCCTTTGGCGAAATGTTCATAGCCAAATCCGGTCGAGCCACGGAACTGCGGTTGCAATACGACATAGCCGAGACTGGCGAGAAACTGGACTTCAGGATCAAAACCCCAATAATCTCTTGCCCACGGCCCGCCATGCGGCAGCACGATCATCGGTAAAGCCTTTTTCGGCCCCTCCTTCGGTACGGTTAAGTAAGACATGATGTCGAGGCCATCTCGCGCTTTGTAATCGAATACCAATTTCTCCGACATCATTTTTGCATCGATCCAAGGTCTTCGCTCAAACAATGACTGAATCTTCTTTTTTTCCGGGTAATACACCGAATATTTTCCGGGATGGGTTGATGAATAGGAATAAATCATCGAAGCGGCTTGCGCATTGCCCGGGTAAATAACGTTGACTAAATTCGGCATGGAACGATCAAGACTCGCCTGAAGCGCGTCATAGTCTTTCTCTATCCAGCGGGTTTTGGGCGGCTCGGTTTGCATTCGCACGCCTAGAAGTTTCTTTGTATCGGGGCTAAAAACCAAGCCAACATCGCTACCGACTTCAGCGTCATTATCAGGATCAACCGCAACCAAATCGCCTACCTTATTTTTGACAAAATCATATTTAAATATAGATTTTCTATTCTTGGAAGTGGCCGATGACACGTACATTGTCGTATCGTCGTTATCAAAGCTTAAAACGGTAAAGTCCGGTTTAAATCGTTCGTATTCGCTGAGCTTGCGCCACTCCTGGCCGACCGCATCGCGATACCAGACGACAAAATTGCTATGCGCTGCCGTTGTCGCGCTCACCACGACGCGAAGCTGATTTTTTTTGTCAAACACATAGCCCGTGGCAAGGCCGGGGGCATTAAAGTGGATTTCCCGTTTGCTTCCCTGCACAGAATCCACTCGGTACGGAATAATATCGCCGTTGTAAAAATAGCCTAACGCAATAATGCCATTTGGAAAATCTGTCAGCGTGCCGACCATTTCCAAATGGTAAGGTTGGCGATCTGGATTCAGCGGGTCTTTTTTGTAGCTGTATTGGCTGAAGCTAGGCATCTCTTTAATCACCGTGGATTTACTGCCGTCACGGTTGATCGCGTAGAGCCCGCTATAACTGGAATTTTGTTCGTCTCCTTTGTCGATTACATTAAACACAATTCGTTCATCATTAATCCAGCGGATTTGGTAAATATCGACTTTGTCATAGCCAGCAATGGCATTCGCCTTGCCCGTTTCCATATCGACGACGGCCAATTGAAGCAGCCCTTTGATGTTGGTTGTGGTGGCTAGATATTTGCCGTTGGGCGAAAGACTTGCCGTGCCAATCTGCGGGTGCTTAAAAAAATCTGCTAACGGCGATTGTGCAAAAGCCAAACTCGGCAGCGCATTGATCAAAAAAACTAACAAAAGAAGTGGCAAAATCGGTGCAATTTTTTTCAAAATTATTTCTCCCTTTATAATTTCATTTTAATATTTTATTTATATTAATCAATTAGTTAATGATTAGTCAATAACACACTGGAAAGCGCAGGTAGCGTTAACGTGAGGCTATCATTTTTAGTTTGTAATTGAACGCCCGTAATCGCATCAACGAATATTTTCGCCTTCATATCATCCGGTAATTTCAGCATCACTTTTTTTGGCAAAGTAGAATTATTCGTCGCAGAAATCGCTCCTTTATCTCCATCACGACGCGCAAACGCAATGACATTGTCGTCGATATAAAGCGGCGCGCCAAAGCTGCCGTTGCGCAATACTGAATGATCCTTGCGCAACTTAATCAACTTTTTATATTCGGCCAGCATATGTAAATCGGGCTTACCGCCCTTGTCTGCCCAGGGATACGTCGCGCGGTTGAACGGATCTTCACCGCCGGTCACGCCGACTTCGTCGCCGTAATAGATTGAGGGCGAGCCGGGGAAAGTCATTTGGATAAATACGCCGAGCATGAAGCGCTGCTTGGCTTCGACTATTTTCGCGGCGTCGGTTTCATTGTCTTTGTAACCTAATAAATGCAGCGTGCGCGGCACGTCGTGGCTGGAGAGTAAATTCATCAGCGAGTAGAACGACTGCTGCGGATAGGCTTCGCGAATGTATTCGATATTGTGATAGGTCGCTGTGGCTTTTCCGCCGCCGATGTAGTCGAGCATAGTGTTACGGAAAATATAGTTCATCGTCGAATCAAACACATCGCCGAGAAAAAATTTCGACGAGTCGAACCAAGTCTCCGCGATGGTCATCGCATCGGGATTTTTTTGCTTCACTGCCGTGCGCCACTCGCGCCAAAAATCATCCGGCACCCACGGCGCAACGTCCATGCGCCAACTCGATGCGCCGCGATCTATCCATAACTTCATAATCGAATCGTCAGCACCGTAGGCGAACCTGCGAAAATCTTTTGAAGATTTATTCAGCTCGGGTAAATCAAGCACGCCGACCCAGCCTTTATATTGCTTGTTCGAGTCGGTTTGCGCAGCGTCGAAACTGAACCAATCGGCATACGGCGAAGCCGCGTTTATTTTTGCGTTTTCAAATGCGCCACCGTTTTTATATTTACCGAAGCGATCGAAATAAATCGAATCACTGCCGGTGTGATTGAGCGACGCATCGAGCATGATGCGGATGCCGCGCTTTTTCGCTTCGGCGCACAGACGGGTAAATTCCGCGTTAGTGCCGAAGGCCGGATCGACGTTGTGATAATCTGCCGTATCGTATTTATGATTGCTCGCTGCAGTGAAGATGGGCGTCATGTAAATGACATTGGCACCAAGGTCGGCGATGTAGTCGAGCTTTTCGATAATCCCCGCCAGATCGCCGCCGAAAAAATCGTTGTTATACACATCGTCCGAGCCATCGCCGGTTTTCGGCTTAAACGGTTTTTGATTCCAGTCGGCATGAATTTCCACGTCCTTATCCTGATAAGTATTCACGCCCGGTTTGGGGTCATTACGCGGATCGCCATTGCGGAAACGCTCAGGAAAAATATAGTAATACACCGCGTCTTTTGCCCAGGTTGGGACGACAAAATCAGCAGCATAAACAGTCTGACGATAACGTCGGATGGCGCGCGCAGTGTCCGGCTTTTCTTCCACCCGGCCCACGCCATTCGAGCCTTTTTCACGTGTCCAATAAATCGTGTCGGTATTATTTTGATAGATGAAAGTTTTATCCCCAATGACTGCTTCGAAATAATAACCATAGACACTGACATCGCCGAAGGAGTATTTCGCTTGCCATCTTTCCTTCTCTCCATCGCCGGTTTTCGTCATCGGTACGCGCGCGACTTCGCGGTATTCGAGGATGTCCTGATTGCCTTCGAGTTTGCGTTTTTCGATTACCAACGCAACGCTAAGGATGCCTCTCAGTGCACTCAGAGCGAAATTGATTGGCGTGACCGCAGTGACCGCGCCAAACGAAGATTTATCAGCGGCAGCGCGCGAATCGTGGCGTAAACTTAAAGCGATCGGATCATCCACGCTGATCGCACGTGGGTCGGCAAAACTTTTCGGGCTGACGGTAACTTGCGCCCTGCCGCCGGGGAACGCCAGGCGTATCGTTTGCTCGTCAGTAAAAATAAAATCCAGATTGCCGACACCCTTCGTATTGCCCGCATCGCCAATGCTCAAAGTTTGATTAAGGCTGAGCGATGCCGCGCCGCCGTTATCGCCGCCGAAAGTTTTATTCGGTGTCCAACTTGCATCGGCAAGTTTAAATTCCTGTTTGCCGCTAGTTTTCACATTCAAATAATACGCATCGCAACTGAACTGAAATGCGTAGTCTTCCATCACGCCCCAGTTATTCATACTGCCGCGCAGAAATAAAATCGTATCGCCGAGCGGCGGAATTTCGCAGGCGGAAATGGATAATGTTGGGGAGGTAACTTGATCTGACATAGTGAAAATAATCCTGTGAGTGCCGTTGAATGAATATTTGATGCCGTCGCCTTTTACCTTGAGCGGAATCGGCTGGTCGGGTTTAATCAAATTGCCGCCGAAATCGACATCTTTCGACCATTCTTCATCGCCGAGTTTGAACGTATGCTCACCTTGAATATTCGCCACCAACTCAAAGCGATTACATAAATAGGTAAAGCGTTGCGCGTCTTGCGCGCCCCAAGTGTTAAAGCTGCCGCGCAAATAGAGCGCGCGTTTGCCGAAGGGATTGGGTTGGCAGTTTGTCGCGGGGGCTGGGGCGAGCTGGGCCGATGGAATAGTTGCCGGGCTAGTCGTCACCGCTGCACAGCCCGCCAACAAAAAAAATGCCCCAAGCGGGGCAAATATTTTTCTCATTCTTTCACGCCGCCACTGGTCAGCCCCGACACGATCCATTTTTGCGCAAACAAAAATACCAAGGTAATCGGTAACGCCGACATCACCGCCGCTGCCGCGAAATCACCCCAGAGGAAATTTTGTTCATTCAAATAATATTTGGAACCGATGGCTAAAGTCAGATTCGACTCTTCGCGTAACAACACTGACGCCACCGGATATTCGACGATGATGCCGATGAAGGCCAGCACAAATACCACCATCAAAATTGGCACCGCCATCGGCAGCAATACATAGCGAAATGCCTGCCAATGCGTCGCGCCATCGACTTTGGCGCACTCTTCAATTTCCTGCGGGATGGTTTCAAAATAGCCGCGTATGGTCCAGATATGCATCGCTACGCCGCCGAGATACGCGAGAATCACGCCTGCGTGCGTCTCAATACCTAACCACGGCGCGTAGGTGCCGATGGTTTCGAAAATGGCGTAGATCGCCACCAGTGCCAACACTGCGGGGAACATTTGCAGGATCAGCATGCTATTCAAAATAAAAGTTTTATTGCGGAATTTCAATCGGGCAAAAGCGTAGGCAGCAGTGGTCGAAATCACCACTATCAAGAACGCGGCGATCGTGGCGATTTTTACCGAGTTCCACAACCAGCGCAAAACGGGAAACGGCGGTTGCACCGTGACGCCATCCGCATTGATATACGGAATACCCAAGGCCAGCTTCCAATGCTCCCAACTAATTTCCGTCGGCAAAATGGTGCCGGTCGAAAAATTGCCTGGCCGCAGTGAAATCGACACTACCGCCAACAAAGGCAAAATGGTGATGACGATCAGCGCGCAAAGAAATACATGCGCTGCGATGAGACGCCAGAATTGTTTTTTTCCACTGACAATGGCCATATAGTAACTATTTGATTAAATTGAGGTTTTTGTTACGCTGGGAAAGCTTCAAATTAAGCAGGGAGAGCAAGGCGATAATAAAAAATATCACCGTCGATACCGCAGCCGCCAAACCAAAATTTTGTCCTGAATCTTGAAACGCGATGCGATAAGTATAAGAAACCAAAATATCTGTCGTGCCAGCGGGAACTTTGGTGTTGAGATAATCGGGCCGACCATCCGTGAGTAAAGCAATCACGACAAAATTATTAAAGTTAAACGCAAACGTGGTGATGAGCAAAGGCGTTAACGGTTTGATAATCAACGGCGCGGTGATTTTGAAAAAATTGGTCCACGGCGACGCGCCCGCAATCGCCGACGCCTCATACAAATCGGCTGGTATCGATTTGATCAGGCCGCTGCACAAAATCATGATGTAGGGATAACCCAACCAGGTGTTCACAATCAAGATCATGATTTTTGCCAGCAGCGGGTCGGCAAACCACGCCAGCTTTTGCATGCCGAAAAGCGAATGCAGCAGCGTATTAATTTCGCCGAAATTCTGATTGAACAAACCTTTGAACACCAGAATAGAAATAAACGCCGGCACGGCATAAGGCAAAAATAATAACGTGCGATATACGCCGCGAAAGCGCAACGCTTCCCAATTGAGCAACACCGCCAAGGGCAAGCCCACCGCCAGGGTGAATAACACCGTCAACGCGGAGAACATCACGGTCCAAATAAATATCGACAGGAACGGCCCGCGAAAATCCGGGTCAAGCGACATGCGCGCGTAATTGGCCAAACCTACGCCGACCTTAAAGCCCGGCTGCATGCGATCGCTCGAGGCGCTTTCCAGATACCCGCTGTCGAGGTTGGCTTTATACACTGTATTGTTTTCCAGCAGCGTGAGCGTGCCATCGCTATTGGCTTTCCACACCGGGTTGAGCACGCCGAACTCGCGCACGCCGGCGTAGCTCAACACACTGTTGTCGGGTAATTGTAGTTTTAATGCTTTCAAGGCATCGCGGCGCTGGATGACTTCCTTCAAGGAAAGTGGCGCGCTGATTACCTCGCTTGGCGTCAGCGGCTGCATGATAATTTGAGTCGGCGTTATCGAATTCAGTGTTAGCGGCGCGGAAATTAAGCGGCTGGCATTGTCCTGCGATGTCAGCACCAATTTGAATTGGTCGCCGTCGGCGTGCAGGCTGAACGGCAGCAGACGATTTTCATCGGTCAGATTTTGTTCGAGCAAGTAAGCTTTGACGCGATCGAGGCCGAGCAAATGTGCCGAAGAATAATTGGTGAAGCCGGTTTGCGCGGTATATAAAAGTGGGAAGGCGACAAACACCAACATGCCGGCCAAGCCGGGAAATAAATAGCGAAAAGCAAAAGCGATGTTGGATAAATAAACAAAAAAACCCGCCGACACGACAGCCAATATACCCACCGCCCACAAGGTTTGGCCACTGGCATAAACGGTGAAAACAAAATATAAAGCTAACAGTGCCAAGCACGCTACCAGTGGCCACTTATACCAAGCTGTTTTACTCGTGCTCATTGCGTCACCATACGCGCTGCCGCACCGTTCAAAGCTTCTTTCGGCGACTGCAAGCCATTGGTAATCGCCTCCAGCGCTGCATCCATCGCGCTCCAGAATTTACCCATCTCCGGGATATTCGGTATCGGCTCACCGTTGCGCGCGCTATCCATCGTAGCGCGAATATTCGGGTCAGCCGCTAATTCGGCGTAGAAAGCTTTGTTGGCCGGTACGCCGAGCGGCACGTCGGCATTGATGATGCGCAAATTGTCCGGGCGCAGCATATGGTTTTCGATAAACTCGCGCGCGATGTCTTTTACTTTGCTCGGCGCGGCGATCATGCAGCCGAGCACACCGACAAACGGTTTCGACGGCTTGCCATCGACACTCGGTATCGGTGCCACGCCAAAATCAATTTTTTTCTTTTTCGCGTTGTCCCATGCCCACGGCCCGGAAATCATCATGGCGATATCGCCTTGATTGAATCCGCTTTCCATATTCGAGTAACGCGCGCCGCGCGGCATCTGGCCGTTTTTAATCAAGGCTTCCAGCGCTTCCGCGCCGCGTATCGCGCCCGGATCGTTAACGCCGACTTTGCTGCTATCCAAATCGCCCTTCTCGTCGCGCGCGAACACAAAGCCGCCGCCGCCCGCCAGCATCGGCCAAGTGAAAAAAGATTTATTGTAATCCCACAAAATGGCTTTTTTACCTTGCGTCGAAAGTGCCTGATCGATTTTGGCAATATCCGCGAAGCTGGCCGGCGGCGTGGGCACCAACGCCTTGTTGTAAATCAAACTGATGGCTTCAATTGCTATCGGGTAACCCCAGGTTTTACCTTTGTAGTTAAACGCTTGCCAAGCCGATGCTTCGATTTCGCTTTTGATGATTTTGTTTGGCGCTATCGGCGTGAGCAGGCCACCCTTGGCCCATTCACCGAGGCGATCATGCGGCCAGCAAAATATATCCGGGCCTTTGCCCGCGCCGGTCGATTGCTGAAATTTGTCTGTCGCACCTTCCGGGTGCTCGACGATGACTTTCACGCCGGACAGTTTGGCGAATTCATCGCCGACTTTTTGCAGACCTTTATAGCCTTTGTCGCCATTGATCCAGACCAATAGGCGTAAATCTTCGGCATGAACTATGGGTGCCCCCAAGCCGATGCTCGCGACCAGCAAAAAGCTGATGGTTGTATGAAGAATATTCAGCGGGGGCCGATTTTGTCCTTCGACAGGCTCAGGACGAACGGGATAGAATTGAATCCGTTCTCGGTGAGCTTGCCGTACCATGAAAATATTCATCCAGACCGCGCTTTTATAAATCATGCAGCCTGCTTTGCGCTTTGCGCCGCATGACGCCGCAGCGCCAAGCCGTTGCTGTCGAATAAATAGCCGACATCAGGCGCAAAGCCGATGCGCAAAGTATCACCTTCTTTCAATCCGCAATTGCCTTCCATATCACAGGTCAGGTCATCTTCTGCACCGGGGAATTCGGCATACACATGCGAGTTGCCACCAAGCGATTCAACAAAGCTGACTTTACTCTGCAACACATTGGCTTCCGCGTCGCGGCGCAAATGTTCTGGGCGCACGCCCAAAGTGACTTTGTCTCCGGGCCTGAGGCCGCTGCCATCGACCGCGCACTTAACCAGCACGCCCTCACCTACAAGCACATCAACAGACTGCGCAATGGCGCTGACGACTTGCGCTTGAATAAAATTCATTTTCGGCGAGCCGATGAATCCGGCGACGAACATATTGTGCGGATGCTCGTACAATTCCAGCGGTGTACCGACTTGCTCAATTTTTCCGGCTGACAACACCACGATGCGGTCGGCCAAGGTCATCGCTTCGACTTGGTCGTGCGTCACGTAAATCATGGTGCTCTTGAGTTCTTTATGCAGCTTGGAAAACTCGTAACGCATACGCACGCGCAATGCGGCGTCGAGATTGGACAAAGGCTCGTCGAATAAAAACACTTCCGGCTTGCGCACTATGGCGCGGCCTATCGCCACGCGCTGACGCTGGCCGCCGGACAAGTCTTTCGGTTTACGTTGGAGTAAATGTTCGATGTTGAGAATTTTTGCTGCGCTCATGACGGAGCGATCAATTTCATCTTTTGGCATCTTCGCCAATTTGAGGCCGAACGCCATGTTGTCGTATAAATTCATGTGCGGGTATAAGGCATAGGATTGGAACACCATGGCGATGCCGCGTTCGGCCGGTGGAATTTCGTTGACTATTTTGCCGCCGATTTTCAGCGTACCCCCGGACATTTCTTCCAGCCCGGCGATGACGCGCAACAAAGTCGATTTACCGCAACCCGACGGCCCGACGAACACCATGAATTCGCCATCCCGCACCTCAAGGTTAATGTCATGCAATATTTCCACATCACCGAAGGCTTTGTGCGCGTGCTCAAGCTGAACATTTGCCATTTTCTCTCTCCATCAAGCTGACTGTCAGCTTGTTATATTTTTACTAATAATGATTTGCTGGCCAATGAGACGTGACGAAAATATACTTGATAAAGGTTTCGGCGGCAACGACTGCCAAACAAGACAAACGCTATTATTTAAATAAAATCAGATACTTATGATATTTAATAAGATACACAATTATGTCTATTTAGCGCAGCGCAAAATCACGCTACAATCAATCCGCTGAATTCAAAAGGAACTATTTTGCTTACTCAATTTGATGTAAACCACCAAGCTGCTGCACCCACGCAAGAAAATTTCTCGCCCCAATTTCGCCAAGCCTATGCGCGCACACTCGCGCAGCGTAGCGACGCCAATAGCGCCGCCGCACATGAATTTGCTATTGCCACAGCTTGCCGAGAATTACTCTCAGACCGATGGATAAAAACGCAAGCGCAAGACGCCAAGCGTACTGACGCGCGTCGCGTACATTATTTATCCATGGAATTTTTGATGGGCCGCGCACTGCAAAATGCGTTGTCAGCTTTAGCGATAGAGCCCACCGCAACCTCGCCGACACTCGCGCAGATCATGAGCAGCGAGCCCGATGCTGGTTTAGGCAATGGCGGTCTCGGCCGCTTGGCTGCATGTTTTCTCGACGCCTTCGCCACGCTGGGTTTGCCATCGTTCGGCTACGGCTTGCGTTACGAGTTCGGCATGTTCGCGCAAAGCATCCAAGCGGGAAAACAAATAGAAGTGCCAGACGAATGGCTGCGCGACGGCAACCCGTGGGAAATCTTGCGCCATGAATTGCATTACGACGTCGGCTTCGGCGGATCGATCCAAAATGTCGGCGGCAGTAAACGCTGGAAACCGGCCGAGACCATCAAAGCGCAAGCCTACGATTTCATAGTACCGGGCCACCACACTGAGCGCGTTTCAACTTTACGCCAATGGCATGCGCAGGCTTCGCAACCAATCGACTTTGCCACCTTCTGCCGAGGTGAATATCATACCAGCAGCGCGCATCGGCAAACCGCTGACGCACTCAACTGGGTGCTCTATCCCGACGACAGCACGTATCCAGGCCGCGAATTAAGATTGAAACAGGAATATTTACTCGTCAGCGCGTCGCTGCAGGACATGCTGGCGCGCCATCTGCGCGAATGCGCCGACATCGATTCCTTTGGCAAGTTGAACGCGATTCACTTAAACGACACACACCCTGCCCTCGCGCCGGTTGAGCTGATGCGCTTGTTGATGGATGAACACGGCCTGCATTGGAACACCGCTTGGAAAATCACCACCCAGGCCACCAGCTATACCAACCACACGCTGATGCCCGAAGCGTTGGAGACCTGGCCAGTGCCGATGATGCAGGCTTTGTTGCCACGTCATCTGGAAATTATTTATGACATGAACCAATTTTTCCTCGAGCAAGCCGAGCAGAAATATGGCGGCGACAACGCGCTGATGAGCCGCCTATCTTTGATCGACGAGCGTGGTGAACGGCGCGTGCGCATGGCGCATGTGGCGATTGTTGCGTCACATAAAATCAACGGCGTCTCCGCGTTGCATTCACAACTGATGGTCGAAACCATTTTTGCCGACTTCGCCAAAATCTGGCCGCAGAAATTTATCAATGTCACTAATGGCGTGACGCCGCGCCGCTGGCTGCAACAAGCCAATCCGGAATTGTCGGCGTTACTCGATCGTCGTATCGGCAAACAATGGCGCACCGATCTGGATCAATTGTCTGCCCTGATTCCACTAGCTGGCGATACTGCGCTCGGCGAAGAATTGCTCGCAGCAAAACGTAAAAACAAACTCAAACTGGCCGAACATATCCGCCGCGAACTCGGCATCACGATTAACCCGGATAGTTTGTTCGACGTGCAGATCAAGCGCATCCACGAATACAAACGTCAATTGCTCAACGTGCTGCACGTCGTCGCGCGCTATCAAGCCATACTGGCCAACCCGAAAGCCGATTGGACGCCGCGCACGGTTATTTTCGCCGGTAAAGCCGCGTCGGCTTATCACAACGCTAAATTGATTATTCAACTGATGCACGACGTCGGCCGCGCCATCAACAGCGATCCGCGTGTTGGCGACAAACTCAAATTAGTTTTTCTGCCGAACTACAGCGTCACCTTGGCCGAATTGATCATTCCCGCCGCTGATTTATCCGAGCAAATTTCTACCGCAGGCACCGAAGCCTCCGGCACCGGCAATATGAAGTTCGCGCTGAACGGCGCGCTGACGATCGGCACTTGGGACGGCGCGAATATCGAAATGGCACAGGCGATGGGCGAAGATAATATGTTTGTTTTCGGCTTGCGCGCCGATGCGGTAGAAAAAATGAAGTCGCTGGGTTACGACCCGAAACTGTTTATCGAACAAAACGTGCAACTTAAAAATGTTATCGATGCGATTGCTGGCGGTGAATTTTCTTACGGCGAACCGACGCGCTATCGCGCACTGATGGATAATCTGCAAAGCCGCGACCAATATATGTTGATGGCTGATTTTTCTGGCTATGTTGAAATGCAATCGCGCGTCGATGCACTGTTCAAAAACCCGGCAGCGTGGTCAGAACGCGTAGCGAAAAACATCGCGGGCATGGGCGAATTTTCTGTCGATCGCACGATCAATGAGTATCAGCAACATGTCTGGAAAACAAACAAATAATTCAATTAAATCAATAAGTTACATAATAACACTCTATGCTGGATCTGGCCGATGTTGACGCACTTATCGCTGCACGACATGCCGATCCGTTCGCGGTATTAGGGCTGCACAACGACGCAACCGATCAGTTATGGTTGCGCGCTTTGTTGCCCGGCGCGACGGAAGTGCAAGTGCTCGATGCGAGTACGCTAAAACGTGTCGCCACTTTGTCGTTACGCCATCCCGCTGGCTTATTCGAAGCAAAAATTCCTCGGCGCAAAAACCGTTTTGATTACGTGCTGAAGATACGTTGGCACAACGGTGACACTAATCATTTCATCGACGCCTATGCCTTCGGCGCGCAAATCAGCGATGACGATTTGCGCGCATTACGCGACGGCACGCATTTGCGCCCTTACACTATCCTCGGCGCACAGCTCGGTGAAAACGCAAAGGTAAAAGGCGTGCGTTTCGCCGTGTGGGCACCGAACGCCTTGCGCGTCAGCGTGGTCGGCGATTTCAATAACTGGGATGGACGACGTCATGCCATGCGCTTGCGTCACGACGCGGGCGTTTGGGAAATTTTTATTCCGCAAATCGGTGCAGGTGAACATTACAAATACGAGATCGTCGCAGCTAACGGAAAGCTATTACCGCTAAAGGCCGATCCCTACGCGTTGTCCGCGCAATTGCGCCCGGAGACGGCGAGCAAAGTGACCGCCCTGCCCGCCATTCACGCGCTGCCACAAAATCGTGCCGCAGCAAACCAACGCCGCGCGCCAATTTCGATTTACGAAGTGCATCTCGCGTCATGGCGGCAGGCAAGCTCCGGCTCATTTCCGACATGGGACGAGCTGGCGAAAACTTTGCCCGACTACGCCGCCGACATGGGTTTCACCCACATAGAGCTAATGCCGATCAGCGAATATCCGTTCGATGGTTCGTGGGGTTATCAAACTTTGGGTTTATATGCGCCGACCGCACGCTTCGGCCCACCTGAAGGTTTGATCCGCTTGGTCGCTGCTTGCCACGAAAAAAATATCGGCGTCTTGCTCGACTGGGTGCCGGCGCATTTCCCTAGCGACGCACACGGCTTGGCGCAATTCGACGGCACGGCCTTGTACGAATACGCCGACCCGCACGAAGGTTTTCACCGCGACTGGAACACGCTGATTTACAATTTCGGCCGCAACGAAGTGAGCATGTATCTGAAAGCCAATGCGCTGTATTGGACTGAACGTTTTGGCGTTGATGGCTTGCGTGTCGATGCTGTCGCATCGATGTTGTATCGCGATTACTCACGCAAAAAAGGCGAATGGATTCCGAATCACCTAGGCGGGCGCGAGAATCTCGAAGCCATTGATTTGCTGCGCAAGACCAATGAAATTATCGGCGCGCATGGCAATGGCGCCATCACTATCGCGGAAGAATCGACCGCCTTCCCCGGCGTGTCCGCGCCGACTTATTCCGGCGGCCTCGGCTTTCATTACAAATGGAATATGGGCTGGATGAACGACACGCTGGAATATATGCACGAAGATCCCGTGCATCGTCGTTTCCATCACGACAAAATGAGCTTCGGCATGGTGTATGCGTTCAGCGAAAATTTTGAGTTGCCGATTACGCACGACGAAGTCGTCCACGGCAAAGGCTCGATGCTGAAAAAAATGTCCGGCGACGAATGGCAAAAATTTGCCAACCTGCGCGCCTACTACGCCTTCATGTGGGGACACCCGGGCAAAAAATTATTGTTCATGGGGCAGGAATTCGCTCAAACGACGGAATGGAATCACGACGCGACGCTGCCGTGGCATTTACTTGATGATATGCGTCACCGGGGCGTGCAACAATTGGTGCGCGACTTGAACCATTTGTATGTCGCCAACACCGCGTTACATCAACTCGATTGCGAGCCGAGCGGATTTGAATGGCTGGTGGCGAACGATGCCGCTCAATCGGTATTCGTTTGGCTGCGGCGCGATGAACAAGGCAAGCAAATGTTGGTCGTGTGCAACTTTACGCCGGTGCCGCGCCCGGCTTACCGCATTGGCGTAAGCGACAACATGGCGTACTGGTCCGTCGTATTAAACACCGATGCGGTCGAATATGGCGGCAGCGGATTTGATACGGGCGTAAATAAAATTAAATCCGAATCTCTCCCCGCGCACGGGAAAAAATTCTCCCTCACGCTGAATATTCCGCCGTTGGCAGTGCTATATTTACGTGCTGAATAATCACACAAATAACGCAATGCATTTACCCGAAACTCTACAAGCTGGCCGTCACGAACCCTTCGGCGCATTGGCCCGCGACGGCGGCGTCAACTTCGCGGTGTTTTCCGATAATGCGACGCGGATCGAATTATGTATTTTCGACGAACGGGGCGAACAGGAAATCCGCCGTTACAATTTACACGGCCCATATGACGGCTTGTATCACGGCTTTTTACCGAATGCCGGAGCGGGTTTGATTTACGGCCTGCGCGCACACGGCGCTTACGAACCCACACAAGGCCATCGCTTCAACGCCAATAAATTACTGCTCGATCCTTACGCACGCGAAATCGTCGGGCATTTTTCCTGGCGAGACGACCATCATGGCTATAGTTTGCAACATGCCGACGGGACCAACTCGTTTGACGCGCGCGACAATGCTCACCATGCGCTGAAAGCGCGCGTACCCGCAGCATTGGACAAAATACAGCGCGTCGCAGCGCCGCGCATTCCCGCGCATGAAGTGGTGTTGTACGAAATGCACGTCAAAGGTTTTACGAGGACGCACGCGGGGATTCCTGAGAGCCTGCGCGGCACCTACGCCGCCCTCGCGCATCCGGCTGCCATCGCGCATTTCAAAGCGCTTGGCGTCACTACGCTAAGTCTATTGCCGGTTCACTATTGCCTCGACGAGCCGCATCTGGCGAAACTGGGTATGCGCAATTATTGGGGCTACAACACGCTGGGGTTTTTCGCGCCTAGCCCACGTTTGTCTCGCACGCCGGATGACCCCACTGCTGTGCGTGCCGAGTTCCGCAACATGGTGTCAACTTTACATGCGAACGGTTTAGAGGTCGTGCTCGACGTGGTGTATAACCACACGCCGGAAGGGAATGATTTCGGCCCAACGCTAAGCTTTCGCGGCCTGGATAACGCGAGCTGGTATCACTTGCGCCACGATGACAAAAGCCATTACGAGAATTTCAGCGGTTGCGGTAACGCACTGAATGTCGCTCATCCGCGCGTAGCGCAATTCGTGCTCGACTCGTTGCGCTTTTGGGTGGAAGACATGGGCGTCGATGGCTTCCGCTTCGATCTCGCACCGGGACTGGGTCGCACGCGACATGGATACGATGCGCACGCTGCATTTTTCACCGCGCTACGGCAAGACCCTATTTTATCCAGGGTGCATTTAATCGCCGAGCCGTGGGACTCCGGACAAAACGGTTATCAACTCGGTCATTTCCCCGGTCGATTTCTGGAATGGAATGATAAGTTTCGTGACTCGGTGCGCCGCTATTGGCTGCACAATAATGTCACGCGCGGTATTTTTGCGCGGCGCTTTATGGCCTCCAACGATGTATTTCACCACAGCCAGCGCTGTCCGACCGCGTCGATCAATTTTATCAGCGTGCACGATGGCTTCACCTTGGCCGACACCATCAGCTACAGCCAAAAGCACAATCACAAAAACGGCGAAGACAACCGCGACGGGCGCGACAACGAGCTATGCGATAACTTCGGCGTCGAGGGACCGACCGATAATGTGGCGATCAACGCCATGCGCAGCCGCGTGCAGCGCGCCATACTGGCCACGCTGATCTTCGCGCAAGGCACGCCGATGCTGTGCGCGGGCGACGAAATCGGCAACAGCCAGCAAGGCAACAACAACGCTTATTGTCAGGACAACGAAACCGGCTGGCTCGATTGGGCCAACGCAGATCGGGCTTTGCGTGATTTCGTTGCCGCCGCATTGCAAATCCGCCGCGCACAGCCACTGCTCCATCACGATGATTGGTTTGCCAGTGGCGCTGACCAACCGACCGCGAATTGGTTTACGCCGGACGGCGCGCCGATGCAAATCGACGATTGGCATCATGCGACTGATCGTGCTTTTTTCTGTTTGCTGTCACAACCGTTAGATAAAAATTCTGTTGCTGCTAAAAATAAAGGCGCAGATAAAATCCTGATTAGCTTTAATCCTGATCAACAAACGCAAGATTTCACTTTGCCCGCTGGCGATTGGCAATTAGTCTTCGATAGCAGCGACGACAGGCAAAATAATGGGCCCATCATGACCGACAACTTGTTAAAACTACCGCAAAAGACCCTCGCACTATTCACTTTAACTAATTGATTATATTGAATTATTTATATGACTATAAACATACTCAAACAACGCAGTGCGGGCGTATTACTCCACATCACCTCATTGCCCGCGCCCTACGGAATCGGCGATCTTGGGCCCTCGGCATTTCATTTTGTTGATTGGCTTGTAGCGGCCGGACAAAGCGTGTGGCAACTGTTGCCGACCACGCCGATCGGCCCCGGCAACTCGCCGTATCAAAGCGTCTCGGCGTTTGCCGGCAGCCCGTTGATGGTCGCGCTGGAACCTTTAATCGAAGCCGGTTGGTTAACCCAACCCACATTGCCCGCAGAAAAATTCGATGCGCACAAAGTCGATTTCGGTCGCGTCATCACTTGGCGCATCGCGCAACTGCGCAAAGCGGCAGAAGGATTCTTCGCCCGCGCTACGGCCGCGCAACAAAAATCGTTTGCCGCCTGGCGCAAGCAACAAGCTTATTGGCTCGACGACTACAGTTTATTCATGGCGCTGGAAACGGCGAACCAAGGCAGAGTCTGGTGGGAGTGGCCGAATGCCGACGCCAGGTGCGAACCCGCCGCCCTCGACGCGGCGCGCAAAACGCATGCAAACGAAATTTCATTCTGGGAATTCGTGCAGTGGTGTTTTCACGAGCAAATGAAAAAAGTCAAAGACTACGCCAACCAGCGCGGTGTATCGATCATGAGCGACTTGCCAATATTCATCGCCCATCACAGCGCCGATTGCTGGGCGCGGCCTGATCTATATTTTCTCGACGACAACTTTCACTGCACCGTCGTCGCCGGCGTGCCGCCGGACAGCATGGCACCGCTCGGCCAGCGTTGGGGTAACCCACTCTACCGCTGGGACTTAATGGAAAAAGAAAACTTCTCGTGGTGGACCGACCGCGTGCGCCGCGCGCTTGACCAAGCCGACGTATTTCGCATCGATCACTTTCGTGGCTTCGCCGGCTATTGGGAAATCCCCTCGACTTGCCCCGACGCCACCGAAGGCAAATGGGTGACTGCGCCGGGCAAAAAATTATTCGACGCCATCAGCAAACAACTCGGCACGCTGCCGATCATCGCGGAAGACTTAGGTCTCATCACGCCCGATGTCATCGAACTGCGCGATCACTGTGGCTTCCCCGGCATGAAAATTTTGCAATTCGCTTTCGGCGGCGACGGCACGCACGAATTCCTGCCGCACAACTACACCCCCGATTGCGTCGTCTATAGCGGCACGCACGATAACGACACAGCAAGAGGCTGGTGGGACCACGCACCGGAACACGAAAGAAAATTCGCCGGAACGTATTTGGCCGCAGGCACCGATGACATCCACTGGGGCATGATCCGCAGCGCCAGCCACTCCGTCGCGCGCATGGCCGTGTTTCCGCTACAAGATATTCTAGGACTCAACTCAGCGCATCGCATGAACATCCCCGGCACCGTCGGCGACCACAACTGGTCATGGCGATTCACTTGGGACATGATGAACAGCAATGCAACGCGGGTGTTGGGATTGATCGCTGCGACTTCAGGACGCGGGACGTTTGCTTTGTTACAAAAATGATTTTGATTAGATCAGAAAAGTAAGCCGAGCTAACTTTGCAACCTATTCCCCATCCTGGTGAACCCGCTCTCAGCCGACTCTAAGCAATCGTTTCGTCAGCAATGATTGCATGTCTTTGCGCGCATGGCAGACTAGGCGGCCCACCACAGGCTGGCGCAAATACAGACTGCCCGGATGGGTCCGACCTTGCTGGCCCCTGTCTTATCGACAACGGTGGTTCACGCAGTGAGCAAAAAATCATCGCCGCTGAATTAAAACTAAGCCACGCCAAAGCCAATGAAGATTTGCTCGCGATGCTGCGAAACCGTGCGATGTGCTCGATTAGCAAAATATTCCCGCTAGCTTCAAGCAGACCTATTCATTGTAATTTCAAATTCTTTGTCTATATTCAATGAAACTGCTGAGTGTCCGCCGCGCATTCATTCGTCGCGTGGTGAAATAATTAAATTGTTCGGGTTGACCATCATTTTTTTGCGCTTTCGAGGGAGGGCTTATGCAAATTAACGAAATGATTCAGGCGGTACAAAAATCACTCGGGATACAAGCTGACGGCTGCGCTGGGCCGGAAACGTGGGGGGCGATTTACGCGGCCTTGGTCAAGGCGAAAATTGGTGGCAAGCTGCCGCAGTTGGCCATCGAAAAAGTTGACGATCGAAGTGAAGCAAAGATCGCAACCCTGTTACCGAATATTCAAC
>JAYVJD010000209.1:0-9564 GCA_043769625.1 Pseudomonadota bacterium
TTACCTCTATTTTTTATCATTGAATGACTGCAATCAGACGAATGAAGATGCGGCAGCTCTACGCCGATATGGCTAAAAACTTAAAACTCTAATTGCAGACACATAGCATTGTGCGGACGGCTTTCAGAGCAAGCTCGGATATAAGAGCGTCCCACTCAAACTCTCACAGGTGGTTAAGTGCACCGAAATTCGCAACTAAAAAGGGCGCAGCAGCGCCCTTTTCATTTTGTCACCGCGCGATTATTTTTTGCCGCGCGACATCATCATTTCTGAATTCACTTTACGATCCGCATTCACTTTTAAGAAGTGTGGGCGCTCGGCCATGCGCTCGATATACGCTTTGGCATTTGGGATTTCATCGTAAAGATTGCGGCCATACGCAATTTTCATTGCCAGCATCACGACCGGAATATGCACGAATGCGGCAAAATCAGCATGCGTCAGTTTATCGCCTAGGATGAATGGTTGATCGAATTGCGTCAGGCGTGCGAGACCTTTGAGGCCTTTTTCGATTTGTAATAGCGCTTCGCTTTTCGTGTCATCAGAAACCTTGCCGCCGAAAAAAACTTCCGGATACAAACGGCGCGCCGGCCATTCCAGATACAGCTCGATGAATTTAATAAACTCACGCGTTTTGGCGCGGCCGAGATGGTCCTGCGGATACATTGGATGTTGCGGATAGGCGTCTTCCAAATAATCAGCGATCACGTGCGATTCACTCACCGCGCCGCCATCGACTTCGATAAAAGGAATTTTTCCGATCGGGCTACGCTTGAATAGCGCTTCGTCTTTCGACGGCCACACCAATTCCTCGCTGAACGGGATGTTTTTTTCCAGCAAAGCCAGTTTGACCTTGTTGTAATAATTACTTGCTGCGAAGCCGCATAGTTTAAGCATGATAATTCCTATGAAAATGGTGCAAAATTAGTTCTAATGGTGATCTTGAATGCCAAGTGGGTATAGGCACGTAGCCTCAGATACGCACCTGGCTATTTAACTTGATTCTAACCAAAAATTGCCGCAGAGCAATTTTTATTTAATACTTTTTTGGAGGAGCATGCATGAAATTATTCACATTATTGGCCAGTGTTTGTCTGACTACTGTTGCAGCGGTTGCGGTTCACGCCGCCGATCCTTATCCCGCCAAGCCGGTGACTATGCTAGTGCCTTATCCAGCAGGCGGATTGTCTGACACGATCGCGCGCATTGCCAGCCCGGCCTTGGGTAAAAACCTCGGCCAGACCGCCGTGGTGGAAAACCTTGGCGGCGCCAGCGGCTCGATCGCTGCGCAAAGAGTGCTGACCAGCGCGAGTGACGGTTATCTAATATTTCAAGGCTCGCCGAACGAAGTGATACTCGCGCCGCTTGCCATGTCAACGGTCAAATATAAGGCTGAAGATTTCCGTCTGGTGCAAATGATCGGGGTCTCGCAGCTGGTGATGATCACGCGCGGTGACTTTCCGGCCAAATCGATAGACGAGGTGGTCGCCCTCGCGCGCAGCGCACCGAAAGACAAGCCCCTCACTTTCGGCAGCGTCGGCATCGGCTCGTTCTACCACGTGCTCGGCGAGCACATGGCGCATACCATCGGCGCACCGATGACGCATATTCCTTACAAGGGTATTGCGCCGTTGATTCAGGATCTCAGCGGTAGCCATGGTGTGGACTTCGCCTTATTACCCTATTCGAAAACCTTCGCCAGCCTGGCGGAACAAGGCAAGCTGAAAATTCTCGGCACGCTGGCCGCCGAACGCCCGGAAGCGCTGAAGCAATTACCGACGGTCAATGAAGGCAAGACGCTGAAAGATTTCAACTTCAACATCTGGACCGGCTATATGGTGAAAAAAGATACGCCGGAAGACATCGTGCAACAATTGCACAAGGCCTTGACGGCCACCTTGTCCGACAGCGAAGTACGCAGCAAGCTGGAAGCGCAAAGCCTGATGGTGGCACAACCCTTGTCGCTGGCCGATGCGGCTAAGGCCTTTGAAGCGGAAACCGCGCGTTTCCGCGCCATCGCGAAAAGCATCAAACTCGAAGCGCAGTAAAAGATGACAGCGCCCGCCGAAATCCTGCAAGCACTGCACCTGCGCGCAGCAGCATTTGCGCAGGTGCGGCACGACATCCATCGCCATCCAGAACTCGCCTTCGATGAACACCGCACCAGCGCGCTGGTCGCAGAAAAACTCGGCGCATGGGGCTATCAAGTCGAGCGTGGCCTCGGTGGCACCGGTGTGGTGGGCAAACTCACGCGTGGCCCGGGCCGACGTAAGCTCGGCCTGCGCGCCGACATGGATGCCTTGCCAATCAATGAAACCACGGGTAAGCCGTATGCGAGCTCTCATGCCGGCCTGATGCACGCCTGCGGCCATGACGGACACACCGCCATGCTGCTCGCTGCGGCAGAATATCTGGCGCGCGACGGCCACTTCTCCGGCACCCTCAATCTGATCTTCCAGCCGGCCGAAGAAGGCGCTGGCGGGGCGGTGAAAATGATGCAGGACGGCCTATTCGACAAGCATCCGTGCGACGCCGTATTCGCCATGCACAATATGCCCGGCTTCGAAGCGGGCAAACTGGTATTCCGCGATGGCGCCACCATGGCTTCGTCGGACAATGTCAGCATCACTATCACCGGCATCGGCGGCCACGGCGCATTGCCGCATCTCACCGCCGACCCGATCGTCGCGGCGTCGAGTATCGTCATGGCGTTGCAGACTGTGGTGTCGCGCAATATCGACCCGATGCAGGCGGCAGTCGTCACCGTCGGCGCGATCCATGCGGGCACCGCTAATAACGTGATCCCGCCCAGCGCGCAACTTGAGCTCAGCGTGCGTGCACTCGACCGCGAGGTGCGCGTGCGGCTGGAGCAACGCATCAAGGCGCTAGTGCATGCGCAAGCGGAAAGTTACGGCGTGAAGGCGGAAGTGAACTGGAGACGCGGTTACGCGGTGCTGGTCAACACCACGGCAGAAACCGAATTTGCGCGCCAGGTCGGTGTCGATTTAATGGGCGAAGCCGGCGTCATCCGCAACGGCCCTGCCCTCACCGGCAGCGAGGATTTCGCATTCATGCTGGAAAAATTGCCGGGGAGTTATTTATTTATCGGCAACGGCGCGGGCGAAGGCTCGTGCATGGTGCATAACCCGAGCTACGATTTCGACGACAGCAATATTCCTATCGGCGCGGCGTATTGGGTGTGCCTGGCGCAGAAATTCCTCCAAGGCTAGTTGCACTTTGTCGCCAGTAGTAGTGGCTGCCAAACCAGAGAGCTTCAGGGGCGTTTTTTATCGCGATGGTACGTTAGCGCCAGTGAAACACAGTAGCGTAACTTTGTTTCGGGAATTTTATCCGTTTGGTCAAACACGATGGCGCGGTTTTTTTCAAACTTGAAATCATTTTTGAACATTTCTTTGAACGTATCCACCAAAGTCGTTTGGCAATGAAAATACAGGGCATATTTTCCTGTCGCCGATTTAATTTGGTCGATACGAACTAAGCTGCCACTCTTGGATTCAGTCGTCAGGTAAGCGGGTTGACCCCATTTAAGCGTTTCTTCTACAACGCCTATTCCTTCTGTTTCTGCTGCGACATCCAATATCAGCTGGCGCAACGACAATAATTTGTTCTTCACTTCTTTGGGGTAATTTTCGAAAACCGCAGCAACCTGCGGATTTTCAAATTTTTTCCACCTAGGCATGACAAATTACAGTTGCTTCACTTCGTGTATCAATTTATTCACAGCCTCTTGTCCGCCACCGTAAAACATCCGCGTGTTGTCTTTATAGAACAGCGCATTCTCGATGCCAGAGAAACCTGAACCCTGGCCGCGTTTTATCACGACGACATTTTTCGCCATGTCGGCATTCAGAATGGGCATGCCGTAAATCGGGCTGCTTTTGTCCGTGCGCGCCACGGGGTTCACTACGTCGTTTGCACCGATCACCAACACTACGTCAGCTTGCGGAAACTCCGGGTTGATTTCATCCAGGTCAAATATGCGTTCGTAATTCACGCCCGCTTCGGCGAGCAACACATTCATGTGGCCCGGCATACGACCTGCTACGGGGTGAATGGCGAACTTTACTTCGATACCTTTTTCTTCCAGCAATTGCGTCAGCTCCCATACTTTATGTTGAGCTTGCGCGACGGCCATGCCATAGCCCGGAATGATAATCACTTTTTGCGCATACGCCATCAGGATGGCGGTATCCTGCGCGCCGATTTCGCGCATGCTGCCCGTCACTTCTTGCGCGCCACCAGAACCCGGTGGTGGTGGTGACAATAATTTGGCCAGCGAACGATTCATTGCTTTCGCCATCAATTGAGTGAGCAAGGTACCCGCTGCGCCAACCACGGTGCCGGCGATAATCATCGCGGCGTTGTTCAACACAAAGCCTTCAAACGCGACGGCTAAACCAGTCAGCGCATTAAACAGCGAAATAATCACCGGCATATCGGCACCGCCGATGGGCAAGGTCATCAGTACGCCGAACAACAAAGCCAAAACAAAAAACAAGATGATCAGCAGCGGGAAATTCATGTCCTTCACGCTGATGCCGACGGCCAAGCCTATCAACACTGCGATCGCCAGCACGGTATAAGTAATCACTTGATGTTGCGGAAACGAGAACACGCCTTTCATGATGCCCTGCAGTTTGGCGTAAGCAATCAAGCTGCCGGAAAATGACACGCTGCCGATCAGCGCGCCGATAATAGCCAGCATGCCAGTCGAGGAAGATTGAATATGCCCGCCGATCAATTGCGTCGCCGCGATCGCCGCAGCCGCACCGCCGCCCATGCCGTTGTATAGCGCGATCATTTGCGGCATATCGGTCATTTGCACTTTTTTGCCGCTGACCCAAGCGAGACCGCCGCCGATAGCGATGGCGATAATCATTAATCCATAATTGACAGTGCGATGACTGACGTTGTGCAAAATATTCGCATCGAAAAATGTCACCAGCGTCGCCAGCGCCATACCAACGCCGGCCCACACGATACCTTTTTGCGCGCCAAGCGGCGAGCTCATGCCTTTCATGCCGAAAATAAATAAGACGGCGGCAATGAAATAGGCAATTTGAATAATGTGGCTGGTCATTTTTTCACCTCACGCTTGCCGGTGAACATGCCGAGCATGCGTTCGGTGACGACATAACCGCCAACGGCATTCATCGCCGCTAACGCGACGCCGAAAAAGCCGATCAGTTGCTGCACCACACTGGTTGCTTCCCCTAGCGCGACCATCGCGCCGACCAGCACAATACCGTGAATGAAATTCGAGCCGGACATCAACGGCGTGTGCAAAATAACTGGCACGCGGCTGATCACTTCGTAACCGACGAAGGCGGAAAGCATGAAAATATAGAGCAAGCTGTAACTATCGAGCATGATTATTCTCCCTCCACGGCTTTGCGCGTGGCTTCGTGTATGATTTTGCCGGCATGAGTGTAGAGCGAGCCTTTGAGCACTTCGTCTTCCCAATCCGGTTTTAATTCGCCGTCTTTGATCATCAAACCCAAAATCGCCAACAAATTCTTGGCATACATTTCCGACGCGTGAACCGGCATGGTGCTGGGGACATTCAGCGGTCCATGTATAGTCACGCCATAAGTGGAAACGGTTTTACCCGGCTGGGTGAGTTCGCAGTTGCCGCCAGATTCTGCTGCGAGATCAACAACCACCGCGCCGGTTTTCATGCGCGACACCATGTCGGCGCTGATAATTTTCGGCGCGGGACGCCCCGGTACCGCGGCGGTGCAAATCACCGCATCTGCTGCAGCGACAACTGTTGCGAGTTTTTCCTGCTGGGCTTTTTTCTCGTCTTCACTTAGCTCGCGCGCGTAGCCGCCCGCGCCTTCTGCGCCGGACACCACGCTGATAAATTTCGCGCCGAGTGATTCGACTTGTTCTTTCGCCGCCGCGCGCACGTCATACGCTTCGACCAGCGCACCCAAGCGACGCGCTGTTGCGATGGCTTGTAAGCCCGCGACACCCGCTCCTATCACCAACACTTTCGCTGGGCGGATGGTTCCGGCTGCAGTGGTCAACATGGGAAAGAATCTTGGCGACAATTGCGCCGCCATCAACGCGGCTTGATAACCGGCGACGCTGGCTTGCGACGACAAGGCGTCCATCGATTGCGCGCGCGAAATACGCGGCACTAATTCCATCGCCAGAGTGGTAATATTTTTTTCGCACAGTTTTTTTGCGATGGCCGGATTTTTTCCCGGCTGCATAAAGCTGATCAAGGTCGAACCGTTCGGCATCTGATCGATTTCGCCATCAGTTGGCGGCTGTACGCGCAGAATTAAATCGGCGGCGGTGTAAAGCGAGGCGCCGCTCACCACTTGTACCTCGACGAAATCGGCATCGCGCAACATCGCGCGTTCCGCCGCGCCCATTTCCATGCGCAAGCTTGCGCCCATGGCTTTGAGTTTTTTTGCGACTTCAGGCACCAGCGCGACACGCGTCTCGCCGCTTACTGATTCTTTAGGGATGACAATGCTGACGGGCATGAAAACCTCTTTTCATAACTTATTGATTAAATTGAGTTATTAATTACTTATCCGGCGTAAAGCGTTGACTTAACGCAGGTGGAATTAGAAGTTAACATTTTTTGCACGGCCGCGCCACGCTTGCGCAGGTTTGAATTATTTACAAACGCAATGATCGTGCGCGAAAGCCGGGTAAAGCATTTTCAAAATTGCTCCCGAGCGCAATCACTTTGAATAACTCGCCCATTTCCGCTGGGCTCATCAACCGTTGCACCGCATTCACTATCGGCAAATAATTTTTCGCGTCGAGGGCATCATGACGGGCAATTAAATCGGTGATGCCGCAGCCGAGCAAAAATTGCGCTTGCGAGGTGTAGCCGAGAACTTGCAAGCCCGCCTGCTCACCCGCGTTGGCGATAGCGGAAAAATCCACATGGCTGGTGATGTCTTGCAATCCGGGCAAATAAAATGGATCCGCGTGAGCGTGATGGCGGTAGTGGCACATCAGCGTGCCCATGGTACGTTGCGGGTGATAAAACTCTGCAGCGGAAAATCCATAATCAATTAGCAGGAGCACGCCGTGTTGCAACATCGTCCCGAGGCTGGCGATGAAGCCGCGCGATGCCAGATTGATTTCGCTGATGTAGTCGTGGGATAAATCTAATGCAGAGGCAGCTTCAAACAACTCGGTATTTTTATCCAACAGACGATCTTGAAACATAAATTCGTTATTGCTAACGGCGACACCGCGCTGTTGAATCTCGGTTTCATTCCACGTAAGCAGATGCGTCGGCATTGCATCCAGCACTTCGTTGCCGATTACTAAACCATTGAATATATTAAATAATTTATCAATCCATTGAATGCGCGAAAAAACATTTGCGGGAAGTGAGGACAATAAAGTTTCTTGGCGTTGGCGCAAATCTGCGCTGACTTCGAGGATGAAATAATGTGTCGGCAGTTGCTCGAGCAACTGCAACTCGGTAAGTAAATCAAATGCCAACTTGCCCGATCCTGCGCCGAATTCTAAAATATCGCCACCGGTTTGCGCCAGCACTTCTGCCGCGCACTGCGCGATCGATTGACCATACAGCGCAGAAATTTCCGGCGCTGTAATAAAGTCGCCGTCCTTGCCGATTTTTTTCGCCCCCGCGCTGTAGTAGCCGAGGCCCGGCGCATACAAAGCCAACTGCATATAACGCTCGAACGGAATCCAGCCGGCGTGGTCTGCTATGTCGCGACGAATTAACGCCGACAATTTTTCGCTGTGCGCCAATGCATCAACAGAGGGCATCGGGAAAGCATGATCGGACGGATTAAGCGGAATCTGCACGGGATGTCGGCGAAGGGTTTACGGTAGAATATAAAAAAATTTGCAGGAGAATTGTAACATGCAGAACAAAGTAGCCCTTGTCACCGGCGGCGCAAAACGCGTCGGCGCGGCAATCGTAAAACGCCTGCATAGCGAAGGCATGAACGTGATGATTCATTATCATCATTCACACGCTGAGGCGCATGCGCTACGTGATGAGCTGAATGCGTTGCGCGATCATTCTGCCAGTGCAGTGCAAGCAGACTTACTGCAAACGCAGGATTTGCCCAAGCTGATTGAACTCACAGTAAAAACTTTTGGCCGACTTGATGCGCTGGTCAACAACGCTTCAACGTTTAAAGCTACACCCATCGGCAGTATCGACGAGGCCAACTGGAACGATCTGATCGGCACTAACTTAAAAGTACCCTTATTTCTATCACAAGCCGCCGCGCCCGCGCTCAAACAAAGTGGCGGCTGCATCGTCAACATTATCGATATTCATAGTGAACGCCCGCTAAAAAATTACGTCGTCTATTCCGTCGCCAAAAGTGCCCTGCTAGGACTTA
The DNA here is from genome assembly GCA_043769625.1 of Pseudomonadota bacterium. GTDB lineage: Bacteria > Pseudomonadota > Gammaproteobacteria > Burkholderiales > JBEEJL01 > JBEEJL01. Next base: position 8,379 of record JAYVJD010000209.1, read on the forward strand.
CCCGCTCGCTATCGATTGAGTTAGGACCAGAAGTACGCGTCAATGGCGTCTCGCCCGGCGTCGCTGCCTGGCCCGCTGACGGCGGGCATTTTGACTCGAAGGAACAAGCGCGCATCATCAATCAAACTTCCCTCAAACGTCCTGGCATGCCAGAAGATATGGCGGGGGCGGTGAAATTTTTAGTGTGTGATGCGACGTATGTGACGGGGCAGATTGTTAATGTGGATGGTGGGCGATTGGTGAATATATAAACGGCCGTAGGGCGCACTAATGCACTCTACGAGCTAATTTTATCTATTGGATACCGCTACGCAGCATGTACTTTTACCAGCACACGTATTACAACAGAAAACCACACCACAACATTGTTGTATAGGACTACCGTAACAATATAGCGTACAGCATCCTGTCGTCTGTATATTATTTGTGGGAGCCCCAGTTCGCATCATGGTGATTAATTCATTTGGGGTTAAATCTGGGCAAGGGGTAATACTCGTAGGCACTACACCTGTTTTTTCTATCACTTGTTGCTCTGTCAGGGCAGTAATATTCGCTTCCAATTCATAACTATCCTCTCCGTCCTTAGCTTTGCCGTTCATCTTGAGCGTTGCTTTTTTACCGAAGTATGTTCCAAATTGGGGCTCTGAGCGCAAGACCCATTGATCAGCTACAGCCTCGTAAAGCCTTGCTGCTACATGCACTATTTTATCCCCGCCTGCAGCTTGTTGCGATAATTCAAAATCAAATTTATGCACTACACCATTCGCATCTTGTGCTGTTAATCTTCCTGGCGCGCCTTCCACAGTTATTATGTTGCTCTTAATGAGCGTTTTGGAACCACGACTTATTTGAAATTCAACGCCGAAATACTTAGGTAAATCTTGCGCATAAGAAAAATTACAAAATATAAAATTAAATAAAAAAAATGTTCCCGCGAATAGCTTCTGCATTTTTTCTCCTCAGATTAATTTAAGTGAAGGTCCCTAAGCATTCATATCCTGATCGCTTTTTTACCAGAATATCGACTGATCTTACATGCTTCATACGGGGGAGGAAAGGCCCAGGAAAAGTAACTATAACAACAAAAACTAGAAGGTTATTTTAGAAGGGAATTCTATTGGCCGCAGGAACCGTCGGCATAAAGGGGCCATTATTTTTTTCGATTTGCGTACTGTGTTGCTTATGG
>JAYVJD010000210.1:0-3618 GCA_043769625.1 Pseudomonadota bacterium
GGCGTTTTTTTTTACGGTGGCGTAGGGCGCGGGAAAAGTTTGTTGATGGATGCGTTTTTCATGACGCTGCCGTACAAGCGCAAGCGCCGCGTTCACTTCCATCATTTCATGAAGCAAGTGCATGACGCGCTCAATGCGCTGAAAAATGAAGCCGATCCGCTGGTGACGGTAGCGGAAAATATCGCTGAAGCCACGCGCGTATTATGCTTCGATGAATTTCACGTTAACGATATTGCCGACGCGATGATACTCGGGCGCTTGTTCGAGAATTTATTCGAGCGCGGCGTCGTTGTCGTCACCACGTCGAATTACGCGCCGGACGATTTATACAAAAACGGCCTGCAGCGTGAACGTTTTTTGCCGACCATAGCGTTGTTGAAAATAAATCTCGATGTGCTTAATGTCGATGGCGGCACTGATTATCGTCTGCGTACTTTGGAAAAACTACATACCTATCACACACCGCTCGGTGCAGCCGCCGATCATGCGCTGGAAGAAACCTTCTCTGCTCTCAGCCCTAATCGCGACAACCAACCCATCGAAATTAATCAGCGCAAAATCAACGTGAAACAAAAAGGCCTAGGCGTCATCTGGTTCGATTTCGCCGAGCTGTGCGGCGGCCCGCGCTCGCAACTGGACTATCTCGACCTGGCGCAGGAATATCACACGCTCCTGCTGTCGAATATTCCGCAAATGGACGCCACGCAATCATCCGAAGCACGACGTTTCACCTGGCTTATCGACATCCTCTACGACCATCGGGTAAAGTTCATGTGTTCGGCTGCCGTGTTGCCTGAGGCTTTGTATTTGACAGGCACACGCAGTGATGAATTCGCGCGCACGGTGAGCCGCTTGCAGGAAATGCAGACTAAAGCCTATTTGGGCGCAGGTCATATTGCCTGATTACAATAATGTTTAACTAAAGGAATCAAAATGGAAAAATTTAACGCTTATCGCATATTCAACGAAGACGGCAAAATCGCCGCCCGTGTCACGCAAATGACTCTAGATGAATTGGATATAGGCGAGGTCGTGATTAAGGCCGAATATTCCAGCGTCAATTATAAAGACGGATTGGCTGCGACTGGGGCGGGAAAAATCTGCCGTAAGTTTCCCATTAATGGCGGCATCGATGTGGCGGGCACGGTGCATAGTTCGAGCGACGCAAAATTCAAAGCGGGCGATAAAGTATTAGTGACAGGTTACGACCTCGGCGTGGCGCACGACGGCGGTTATGCGCAATTGGTGCGCGTGCCTGCAGCGTGGGTGGTGCCCTTGCCGCAGGGGATGACGACGCTGGAAGCGATGACTATCGGCACGGCTGGATTTACTGCTGCGTTGTCTGTCGTGCAATTGGAGCGCAACGGCTTGAAGCCGGGCAATGGCAACGTCATCGTGACTGGTGCGACCGGTGGTGTGGGCAGCGTAGCAGTGGAGATACTGGCGGGTCTGGGTTACGACGTGACGGCGGTGACAGGCAAAGACAACGAACATGATTTCCTCAAACAACTCGGCGCCAAAGAAGTCATCTCGCGCCACACCTTGGAAATGGGCACCAAGCCAATGGAAAAAAATCTGTGGGCCGGCGCGGTGGATCCGGTCGGCGGCGCGACCACTGCATGGCTGACGCGCACCATGAATTACGGCGCGAGTATTGCTGTGTCGGGTTTGACCGGAGGCATTGATGTCAGCACGACGGTGTTGCCGTTTATTTTGCGCGGGGTCAATTTGCTCGGGATAGATTCGGTGCAGTGCCCGATGCATACACGTTTGGAAGTGTGGCGCCGATTATCGACGGACATGAAGTTGCGTCACGCGACGGCGATTGCGCATGTGATCGGCTTCGAACAATTGCCCGAAACTTTCGCGACGATATTAAAAGGCGGCGTAACGGGGCGTAATGTAGTTAAGTTATAACTATTTGATTTTATTGAATAATTTAAAGGGATGACATGGGCCAATATAAAACTTATAAAGAGTTTCACAGCGCTTCCATCGACAATAGCGATGCGTTCTGGAGCGAACAGGCCAAGATGATCCACTGGCATAAGCCGTTTGAAAAGGTGCTGGATTTTTCCCGCCCGCCGTTTTCCAAATGGTTTGTCGGCGGCTTGACCAATCTTTGTTACAACGCCATTGATCGCCACCTCGCCACGCGCGGCGACCAGAAAGCCTTGATTTATATTTCGACCGAAACCGACGAAGAAACAACTTACACCTACAAAGATTTGCACGTCGAAGTGAATCGCTTCGCTGCCGTGTTGCAAGCGCAAGGCGTGGGCAAGGGCGACCGTGTGTTGCTGTATATGCCGATGATCGCCGAAGGCGTATTCGCCATGCTCGCTTGCGCGCGCATCGGCGCGATCCATTCGGTCGTGTTCGGCGGCTTCGCCGCTACCAGTTGCGCGACGCGTATCGACGACGCGAAACCGAAAGTGATGATCACCAGCGACGCCGGCATGCGCGCGGGCAAGCCGATTATTTACAAACCCTTGGTCGATGAAGCAATACGCCTGGCGCAATTTCCGCCAGAGAAAGTGATTATCGTCAATCGCGGCATCGATAAGGATATGACAATGGTTGCGGGCCGCGATCTCGATTACGCGACCTTACGCGCGCAACACATGAACGCCCATGTGCCGGTAACGTGGCTCGAATCATCGGAGCCTTCCTACATTCTTTATACTTCCGGCACCACCGGCAAACCCAAAGGCGTGCAGCGCGACACGGGCGGTTATGCTGTTGCGCTCGCAGCGTCGATGCCACAAGTATTCGATTGCCAGCCGGGCGAAACGTATTTCTGCACCTCCGATATCGGTTGGGTGGTCGGCCACTCGTATATTATTTACGCGCCGCTGATTAACGGTTCGACCACGATTATGTACGAAGGTCTGCCGATCCGTCCCGACGCGGGCATCTGGTGGAAAATCGTGCAGGACCATAAAGTCTCGGTCATGTTTACTTCGCCCACCGCCGCGCGCGTGCTGAAAAAACAGGATCAGGCCTTGCTGAAAAAATACGACATCAGCAGCTTACGTTCCTTGTTTCTCGCCGGAGAACCGCTGGACGAACCGACTGCGCGCTGGCTCGACGACGCGCTGACTGGCGTCGATATCATCGACAACTATTGGCAAACAGAAACCGGCTGGCCCATCCTGTCGGCATCGCTCGGCATAGAAAAAACGCCGCGCAAATTCGGCTCGCCGAGTTTTCCCACTGCCGGATTTAACGTCAAAGTGATTAACGAAGGCACGGGCGAAGAAGCCAAAGCTGATGAGAAGGGCGTGCTGGTGGTCGTGCCGCCGATGCCGCCGGGTTGTCTCGCGACGGTGTGGGGCGATGATGATCGTTTCGTGAAAACCTATTTCTCCGGTTTCAAAAAACAACTTTATTCATCATTCGATTGGGCCATCCGCGATAAAGACGGCTATCACTACATACTCGGTCGCACCGATGACGTGATTAACGTCGCGGGACACAGGCTCGGTACGCGTGAAATCGAAGAAGCCGTGAGCGCGCACAGCAATATCGCCGAATGCGCCGTCGTTGGTGTCGCCGACCAACTCAAAGGCCAAATTCCCCTCGCATTCGCGGTGGTAAAAGATGTGAGCAAAGTCG
>JAYVJD010000211.1:0-3586 GCA_043769625.1 Pseudomonadota bacterium
TTCGAAAAAATTCTCACCAGCACCGACGCCTGCCTGACCAAACAATACGAAGCACTGTTGCAAACCGAAGGCGTGACTTTGGAGTTCAAAGCCGACGCGATCAAACGCCTCGCCGAAATTGCTTTCCAAGTAAACGAGAAAACCGAAAACATCGGCGCGCGGCGTTTGTATACTGTGATGGAGAAATTACTCGAACAGATTTCTTTTGACGCGGGCAAAGCCGATAACCAAAGCGTTGTAATTGACGCAAAATATGTAAATGACAAGCTCGGTGAACTGGCTAAAAGCGAAGATCTTGCGCGTTACGTACTTTAACTGTGCCAGCCAAGCGGGCTTGCGGCGAATAATATGTTTGTGTAAGCTAATGTGTAAGGAGACACACAATGGCTACTAACCTTTCGCTAGACCCTGATTTAATCGACCGCGCACTCGAACTTAGCGGGGAAAAAACCAAAAAAGCGGCAGTGACGCGCGCGCTGGAAGAATACATCGCGCGCCGCCGACAAAAAGGCTTGCTGGAACTCATGGGCAAACTGGACTGGGATCACTCATTCGAATACAAAGCCGAGCGCTCGCGCTGATGGCCTTGTTTGTTGACACTAGCGTCTGGTCGCTCGCTCTGCGACGTGATGCTGGAACGGCTGGCGCGGAGGTCGTCGCGTTACGACAATCGCTTGAAAGTGGCGATGCCATTGTGACGACGGGTCTGGTTCTGCAAGAATTGTTGCAAGGCTTCTCAGGGCCACGCGCGCGCGATGAAATCATTCAACGCTTCACCGCGCTGCCATTATTATTTCCAGATCGTCAGGACCACATCGCTGCAGCCGAATTACGCAACGTATGTCGTCGTGCGGGTGTGCAAATTGGCACCATTGACGCCGTACTCGCGCAATTATGTTTGCGCCATAAGCTGACCTTATTAACCACCGACAAAGACTTTTTTTACGCGGCTGAACACTGTAAATTAAAACTGTGGAAGCAGTAACGTAAATCCATATAACTTATTGATTATATTTAATATTTATGAGCATTATTAATATCGCAGCATACAAATTCGTGGCATTGAATGATTTAGCGACGCTGCGCGAAACGCTCAAAGCAGATTGTCTCGCGCTGAATTTGCGCGGCACGATTCTGATCGCGTCTGAAGGCATCAATATGTTTCTCGCCGGCGAGCGCGCTGACATTGAAATATTTTTCGCGCAGTTGAAAGACGATCCGCGTTTTGCCGATATTCAGGCGAAAGAAAGTCCGTCGGACGAAAAACCATTTAACCGCATGTTGGTGAAAATCAAAAAAGAAATTATTTCGATGGGAATGCCTGAAATTTCGCCTGCGATCAGACGCGCACCGGCTGTCGCGCCTGCGACACTCAAGCAGTGGCTGGACGAAGGGCGCGAGGTGGTGTTGGTCGATACGCGCAATGAATATGAAATCCGCCTCGGTACGTTTCACAATGCGTTAGCTATCGGCGTGGAAACCTTCCGTGCCTTTCCCAATAAAGCCGCGCATCTCGATGCATCATTGAAAAACAAAACCGTGGTGACATTTTGTACGGGCGGCATCCGCTGTGAAAAAGCCGCGCCAGTGTTGCAGAATCTCGGCTTCAGCGACGTCTATCAACTCGACGGCGGCATCCTGAAATATTTTGAGGACTGCGGCGGCGCGCATTACGATGGCGATTGTTTTGTGTTCGATCGCCGCGTCGCGCTCAATCCCGCTTTGGAGGAATCCGGCATCGTGCAGTGTTTTAATTGCCTCAACCCGGTAAACAAAGTTGAACAGCGCTCGCCGCATTACGCACTGGGCGTATCATGTCCTTATTGCATTAACGGTAAACCGTTAAAACATGAAACAAATAGTCTGTCTGCACAAGAAAGTTAAAATTACACGTAAACAATAAGAAAAAAACAGCAGGGGGAGAAAGTAAAATGTCCTTTCCGATTTTGCCTAACGGCGTGCCGCAGCGTAGTTTCGGTATTCTGCATCCGCTAACACGTTGGATATTGAAGCGTTTGGGTTGGAAAATCACTGGCAATTTTCCTGACGTGCCGCGTTTGGTCGTCGTGGTTGCGCCGCATACGACGAACTGGGATTTTATCGTCGGCCTCGCCACCCTATTTTCTTTAAATTTGTATGGCAATTGGCTCGGCAAACACACGATTTTCCGTTGGCCGTTTAATGGCTTATTCCTCTGGCTTGGTGGCATTCCGGTTGATCGCCGTGCGGCGCACGGGCTGGTCGGCGAAACAGTGGACGCGTTTCGTGCGCGCGAAAAAATGTTACTCGGTGTCGCGCCTGAGGGGACGCGCAGCAAAGGGGCAAAATGGAAAAGCGGTTTTTATCAAATAGCGATGCAAGCCCAGGTGCCAATCATGCCGGCCTATTTTGATTTTCATAAAAAAGTCATTGCCCTTGGCCCTGCGCTCGTGCCGGGCGGCGATATGGAAGCGGACTTAAAAAGTCTGCAGAATTTCTGTTCCCAAGTCACGCTAGGATAACTGTAACTTATTGTTTAAATTAATATTTTTTATAGTGCTGGCGAGTGTGCGCCAGCGTAATAAAATACTCCTTTGCAGACGATGTTGAGATGATGGAATGATGATGTTTATCCGCTTTATTTTTTGTTCGATGAGCTTGATGCTTTTAGCGAGTTGCCAAACCGACACACCCGCCCCGATTATCTCTGCGCCGAACGCGACCCCGACACAGACGCAGTCACGGCAAACCGCTGCACAAACTGCCACGCCCGCTGCACCCCCGACGACAACACCGATACCAATCCCCGCCGCTGGCGCTGCGCCTTCTGCACAAATGGTCTATATCAATGAAGTGCGTCGCTGGCGTGCTGAGCGTGCACAAGCGTTGACCAAAGACGATGGCTGGCTGACGGTTGCTGGGTTGTATTGGCTCAAGCCTGGCGCAAACAAAGCCGGCAGCGGCCCCAACAACGTGGTGATCTTTCCGCGCGACAAAGCGCCGGAAACTACTGGCACATTTACTTTGCAAAACGGCCAAGTGAGTTTTACCCCCGCGCCCAACGCCGGCGTCAGCATAAGTGGCAAAGCCGTCACGCAAACCGTCGCATTAAAAAATGACGAACAAGAAGCCAAGCCCGCGCCGCTGGAATTAAATACTTTGCGTTTTTACGTCATCAAGCGCGGTGAATTATTGGGCGTGCGGATTAAAGATATGGCGTCTGCTGCACGCACCAACTTCAAAGGGCTGAATTATTACGACGCAAATCCTGCGTGGCGTATCGAGACCAAATTGATTCCGCATCCAGCGCCGAAAAAAATTCCCATTGCCAATGTGATTGGCTTAATTTCGCAACAGGATTCGCCCGGCATGTTTGTCTTCAGCGTGAACGGAAAAACCTACAGCCTCGACGCCCTCGGCGACCGCAACGAGCCGACGCTTGACATCATGTTCGCCGACGACACCAACGGCCGCGAAACGTATGGCGCCGGACGTTACATGGATGCCGTAAAAATATCCGGCGACACGTATATCATCGACTTCAATAAATCCTACAGCCCACCGTGCGCATTCACGCGCTTCGCCACTTGCCCATTACCACCCGCGC
>JAYVJD010000212.1:0-9472 GCA_043769625.1 Pseudomonadota bacterium
GGGGATTTTCGGCAAACCCGGCATGGTCATTACGTCGCCGCATACCATGACAATAAATTCCGCCCCGGCAGCGAGGCGCACTTCGCGCACGTTGATGATGTGGCCGGACGGTGCGCCGCGTAGGGCGGGGTCGGTGGAAAAGGAATATTGGGTTTTGGCGATGCACACGGGGTAGTGACCGTAGCCGTCTTGTTGTAATTTGTCGATTTGCACCCGGACTTTTTGGTCGGCTGTGACATCGGCCGCGCCGTAAATTTTGGTCGCGATGGCTTTGGTTTTGTCCCACAGCGTAGCGGAATCTTCATAGACAAAATGAAAATCAGCCGGCACTTTATCGATGATATCGACGACCGTTTTGGCTAACTCGGTTGCGCCTGCGCCGCCTTCGGCCCAATGTTTCGCCAATATGACGGGCGCTTCGTGGTGGGCCATTTTTTTCTTCAGCAGCGCGATTTCCGCATCAGTATCAAAACTGAAATGGTTGATCGACACCACGCAAGGCATGCCGTAATGATTGCGTACGTTGTTGACGTGGCGTTCAAGATTGGCCACGCCTTTTTCCAGCGCGGCGAGATTTTCTTTATTGAGTTCTTTCAGCTCGGCACCGCCGTGGAATTTTAGCGCACGGATGGTGGCGACGATGACCACCGCGTCAGGACGCAAGCCGGACTTGCGGCATTTGATGTCGATGAATTTTTCTGCGCCCAAGTCAGCGCCGAAGCCTGCTTCAGTCACCACATAATCGGCCAGCTTGAGTGAGGTTTGGGTTGCAAGGACAGTATTACAACCATGCGCGATATTGGCGAACGGCCCGCCGTGGATCATGGCCGGATTATTCTCCAGCGTCTGCACCAGATTCGGTTGCAGCGCATCTTTGAGCAATACCGTCATCGCCCCATGTACTTTCAAGTCGCGCGCGGTGATGGGTTTTTGTTCGCGTGTGTAACCGACCACGATATTGCCCAGACGATTTTTCAAATCTTTGAGTGAGGTGGCGAGACAAAAAATCGCCATCACTTCCGACGCCACCACAATATCAAAACCATCCTGACGCGGATAACCGTTGGCCGGGCCGCCCATGGCGACGGTGATGTCGCGTAGCGCGCGGTCGTTCATGTCCATCACGCGCTTCCAGGTGATGCGGCGCACGTCGAAGCCGAGCTCATTGCCGTGATGAATATGATTATCGATACAGGCAGACAAAAGATTATGCGCAAGGCCAATCGCATTAAAGTCGCCGGTAAAATGCAGATTAATATCTTCCATCGGAACTACCTGCGCATAGCCACCGCCCGCCGCACCGCCTTTCATGCCGAACACCGGGCCGAGGCTGGGCTCGCGCAAACACACCATCGCCTTCTTGCCGATTTTATTTAGCGCATCACCGAGGCCCACCGTTGTGGTCGTCTTGCCTTCGCCCGCAGGCGTCGGGCTGATGGCGGTGACCAGTATCAATTTGCCGTTCGGTTTATTGTTCAGGCTATCGATATAGTCGAGCGAAATTTTTGCTTTGTAATGACCGTAAGGCACCAAATGCTCATCCGGTATACCCAGCCTATCGTGGGCGATTTCGGTGATGCGACGCATGGTAGCTTTTTGGGCGATATCGATGTCGGTAAGCATATTGTTTTTCCTTGGGCTGGAGAGGTGAGTTTCGTATCAGTGTAGCAATCAAAAACAGGCTTGCCAATAATAAGGCTGTTGCAGCGCAGGCATGTAGGTAAAATAGTCGGATGAAAAAAATTACCTCGCGCGAAAACCCACTGTACAAAACCCTGCACAAGCTCGCCGCTTCTACTCGCGAGCGCAAGAAATTGGGTCTGTCTTTGCTCGACGGTGTACATTTGATCGAGATGTATCTGGCGCAATATGGCGCGCCGAAAACATTGATTGTGAGCGAGAGCGGTGAGGCAAACGCTGAAATTCAGAAGCTGGTAAAAAAATCGGCTGAGGCGGAAATGATTGCTTTGCCCGATGCCATGTTCGCGGACATTTCGCCTGTAGAAACACCGGTTGGGGTGCTGGCGATGATAGACACGCCAAAGGCCAAGGCTGCACATGATATCGATTTCTGTGTGCTGCTGGAAGATATACAAGATCCGGGTAACCTCGGTTCGATATTGCGTTCGGCCGCTGCCGCTGGAGTGGAGCATGTTTTTCTATCCAACCATTGCGCGTTTCCGTGGTCGCCTAAAGTGATTCGTGCCGGTATGGGCGCGCATTTTTTATTGTCGATACACGAGGGCGCAGATTTGTCGCGGGTTGCGCTGAGCTTCAAAGGGAAAGTCGTCGCGACGAGTCTTGATGCGCCGCATTCTGTTTATGCAACTGATTTACGCGGGCCGATTGCCTTGCTGATTGGCAATGAAGGCGCGGGATTGTCCGAGGCTTTGCTTGAAGTGGCGACGACGCAAGTGTCGATTCCGATGCCGGGGAAAATGGAGTCGTTGAATGCAGCGGCGGCTACCGCGATTTGTTTATTTGAGCGGGTGCGGCAAATACAAACATGATGGTCTGCCCTCAGTGGGAAGAAAATGGTTTTTTATTGCGCGAACCATAAATAACTGTAACTATTTGATTATATTTAACTATTTATTGCGTGTCGATCAGCGCTACGCCGCAGCTCCAACAAGTGCCGAAGTTGGCCGGGTTTTCTTCCTGACATTTTTCGCAACGTAACAGGCGCGTATCGATCGGCGTGAGTTTGTATTCGCGCACCTTCTCTTTTGCGCGCGCAAATTGTCCGTCATTCACAATCCACACTTGCGGATAGGTATCGTTGAACGGGATGTGTCCCACCGCGCCTTGCATATTGGTGTTGAACAAATGCGCCGGAATGCCCGACTGCTCAAGCAGATCGAGGATGATTTGCGCGTCGGGTAAATTCAGTGCGACATAAACTTTTTTCATACGCGTAGTATGAAGTATGTACTGCATAAAAACAAAAAAGGCCCGCAGGCCTTTTTGTTTTGTTGCAGTGATTCCAGCCCAATTATTTGACCCAGCCCTTTTTCGCAAATTCGCTGACGACTGAATTGGTGATCAAGCTATAGCCAAACGGTGTTGGGTGCACGCCGTCTGCGAATTGGTATTTATCGGTGCCGGCATTGACGTTAGCCGCGTTACACACCAGCGAGGAGCCCAGCGCATTGGACGCTGCGTCGAGTTTGCAAGCAGGCAAGGTGTTGTTTGCGATGCCGTAGTTGGCTGGATTCGCCGCTTGATCACGACCGATGGTGTAAGCATCGACATACACGACGCCGGTACCGGCCAAGCCATTTTTCAATTGCGTATTGAATGTCGATGACATGACATTAATCAAGCCTTGCGTCGCCGCGTCGAGCGAATAGGCGAAAGGTGTTTTGCTCACGTCAGGCAGGTTTACCACGGTGACGTATTGCGCGCCTTTGCCCAGCACGAAGGCTTTGATGTAACCGGCCAGTTCAGCACCGGCTTTGCCCATTTCGGTCACGGCTTGGGTCGGTGTCGCCGCGCCGGCGCCGACTGCGCCAAGGTTCATGAACACGTCATTGCCGCCAGCCAAAATAAATACGGCCTCGTCGCCTTTGTAAGCGCCGCCGACTGCTGCCAAGTGGTTATTCATTTGTTTCAGAACCGGCACGGTGAGTTGGCCTAACACTGCATTACCGCCGCCGAGTAATTTGTTGCCGGGGCCAACCGGATTAGTTACGCGCGCGCCACCTTGGCCATAAGCCGTGCAACCGGCATGCGACGTAGCGGGCACTGCGAAACCTTGAGAAGCCAAGCCATCAAGGCCAGTCATAGCGGCGCAAGGCGCGGGCAGGCCGAGACGTGCAGCGACTTGGTCGATCCAGATCGTGTTACCTGCACCGTTAACGGTGTATTTGCCGCCGCCCAAAGCTTTTACGGTGCCAACTTGGTAGGTGCCGACGTCGCTCAAGCTATCGCCAAACGAAACTAGCGAGCCGAACTTAGGGGCGCTGTCGCCCCCCGAGCCGCAAGCAGCGAGTAAAAGGGAAAGGGTTGAAGCCGCTAGAAATTTGGTGATACGCATGAATCCTCCTGGGTGGTTTTATTGAAATAAATGCTGCAGTGCAATTCTTGATGTTTGATTACCTGCGCATACTAGACCGGATTGTGGCGTCACACAAGAAAGTTGTTTAGCCTGTTTGAAACCTGAAAAAATCTTAAAATACACGTCGGGCCAGTTGCGTTTCATGCATGATTGTCGTGGCTAATTCTTCGATTGATTTTGTCGTGGATTCGATAAAGCGAATGCCCGCTTGCCGCATCAACGCTTCGGCTGCCGACAATTCACGGCGACAATTCGAGATCGACGCGTAAGCGCTGTCGGGTCGGCGTTCAGTGCGGATTTGCGCCAGGCGTTCCGGCGTAATCGTCAGGCCATAAATTTTGTGTTTCATTTTCGCTAGCGCGGGCGGCAGCTTCATATTGTCGAGGTCTTCTGGAATGAGCGGGTAATTCGCTGCCTTGATGCCGAATTGCAACGCGAGATATAAACACGTCGGGGTTTTGCCGCTGCGCGACACGCCGACTAAAATAATATCCGCATCGTCGAGGTCCTTGTTGGTTTGGCCGTCATCGTGACTCAAGGTGTAATTTACCGCTTCGATGCGCGCGCTGTAATCTTTCACATTGCCCGCGCTGTGCGATTTGCCGACGGTGTGGGACGATTTTTGGCCCAATTCTTTTTCCAGTGGGATAATAAAAATCTCAAATAAATCAAGGAATAAGGCATTGTCGCCATGTATCGCATTGCGCACCTCTGCATTCACCAACGTGCAGAAAACAATCGGCCGCGTGCCTTCTTCAAGGCCGATTTGCCGGATTTGCTCCAGCGCGATGTGCGCTTTTTCCAGCGAATCGACAAATGGCAGCGTGATACGGTTAAAGCTCACGTGGTCGAATTGGGATAGCAGACTATTTCCCAGCATTTCTACGGTAATGCCCGTGCGGTCGGAGATAAAAACTGCGGTGCGTTTGTGACTCATAGGCGGGTTTTCCTGTAAGGAAGCTTAAGTGCGGTTCGGCTATAATAGCGGGCTTCGATGCTGAACAACAGGAAACGCAATGAGCAATAACAATTACGTCGCATGGTTTGAAACTTTACGCATGACCGATGTTGATACTGTCGGCGGCAAAAATGCCTCCCTCGGCGAAATGATCAGCCAACTCGCCGGGGCAGGCGTGCGTGTCCCCGGCGGCTTCGCGACTACGGCGTTGGCGTTTCGCGATTTTCTTACTCACAATAATCTCACCGCGCGTATTGAAGCCGCGCTGAAAAATCTCAACGTCGATGACACACAAGCGTTAGCGAAAACCGGCGCGCAAGTGCGCCAATGGGTGGTCGATGCGCCGTTTCAGCCAGATTTGTCGGACGACATCAAAACCGCCTACGAAAAAATGACGCATGGTTCTGACCTCTCGCTGGCTGTTCGCTCATCTGCGACTGCGGAAGATTTACCCGACGCCTCCTTCGCCGGACAACAAGAAACCTTTTTGAATATTCACGGCCTCGACAATGTCATGGCTGCGATCAAGCATGTGTTCGCCTCGCTCTACAACGACCGCGCAATCGCCTATCGCGTACACAAAAATTTTGTGCATAGCGAAGTGGCCTTATCCGCAGGCATCCAACGCATGGTGCGCTCGGACACTGGCGCGGCGGGCGTGATGTTTACTATGGATACCGAATCCGGTTTTAACGACGTGGTGTTCATTACGTCAAGTTACGGCCTCGGCGAAACCGTGGTGCAGGGCGCAGTCAACCCAGACGAATTTTATGTCAGCAAAGTGGTGCTGAAGAATAAGAAGCCGGCGATTTTGCGCCGTAACCTCGGCAGCAAAGCAATCAAAATGATTTTCACCGCCAAGCGTGAAGCCGGACGCTCAGTAGAAACCATCGAAGTGCCAGTCGCGCAACGCAATCAATTTTCACTCACTGATGCCGAAGTCGAAGAACTCGCGCGCTACGCCATGTTAATCGAAGCGCACTATAAACGCCCGATGGATATTGAATGGGGCCGCGATGGCGGCGACGGCAAATTGTATATTTTGCAAGCGCGGCCGGAGACGGTGCAATCGCAATCCAGCGGCGAAATTCTGCGTCGTTATCGCATTAAACAACACTCCAAAGTTCTGACGACGGGCCGTGCTATCGGCGGTCGTATCGGCCAAGGCGTGGTGCGCGTGATCAGCGACATCGAACAAATGCACGAAGTATTGCCGGGCGATGTATTGGTGACCGACATGACCGACCCAAACTGGGAGCCGATCATGAAGCGCGCCTCGGCGATTGTCACCAATCGCGGTGGACGTACTTGTCATGCAGCGATTATCGCGCGTGAACTCGGCATTCCTGCAGTAGTCGGCTGTAACGACGCGACTAAAGTTTTGAAAAACGGCGACATCGTCACTGTCTCGTGCGCCGAAGGCGACACCGGCAATATCTACGAAGGCAAACTCGATTTTGAAATCATCGATGTCTCTCTCGACAAAATGCCCGAGTCGAAAGTGAAAATCATGATGAATGTCGGGAATCCCCAGCTCGCGTTCGATTTTCAAAAGCTGCCGAATGCAGGCGTTGGCCTCGCGCGCCTGGAATTTATTATCAGCGCCATGATCGGCATGCATCCGCAAGCGGCGTTGGAATATCCCAATCTGCCGAACGACTTGAAAGCGGAAGTTGAAGAGCGTTGCAAGGGCTACGCTAACCCACAAATTTTTTACGAACAAAAAATTGTCGAAGGTGTGGCGACATTAGCCGCAGCATTCTGGCCGAAAAAAGTCATCGTGCGGTTGTCTGATTTCAAATCGAACGAATACACCAATCTTATCGGCGGCAAACGTTACGAGCCGCACGAAGAAAACCCCATGCTCGGTTTCCGTGGCGCAGCGCGTTACATCTCGCCGTCGTTCCGCAAATGTTTTGACATGGAATGTCGCGCGCTGAAAAAAGTGCGTGACGACATGGGCCTGACCAACGTCGAAATTATGGTGCCCTTCGTGCGCACGGTGAAAGAAGCGCAGCAAGTCCAAGCGATATTAAAAGACAACGGCATCGAGCGCGACAAGAACGGCTTGCGCATGATCATGATGTGCGAAGTGCCGTCGAACGCGATACTCGCCGACGAATTCCTCGAACATTTCGACGGCTTCTCCATCGGCTCGAATGACCTGACGCAAATGACTTTGGGTGTTGATAGAGATTCCAGTCTAGTGGCCGATTCGTTTGACGAACGCGATGCCGCCGTGAAAAAAATGTTGGTGATGGCGATATCAGCGTGTCAGCGCGCGAAAAAATATGTTGGCATTTGCGGTCAAGGCCCGTCCGATCATCCCGATTTCGCGCGCTGGTTGATGGAGCAGGGCATTGAATCGATGTCGCTGAACCCGGATACCGTCGTTGAAACCTGGCTCGATCTGGCTGGCGCGAAAGCCCATGCATAATAGTTAAACAGTATTGCGGAGAAGATTTGAAAGCCATTTTTATTTTTATCGGTATTCATTTTTTGTTGATGTCGTTTGCAACAGAGGCCGCGCTTCCTGAACCAAAACCTGCCAATATTTTAGGCGCATGGCAGGCGCCCGATTACGCAACAAGTAAAATGCGCTATGTGGTGACCTTCAAAGATCACTATGGCTTGTTTGAAGGCCGCATCAGCAAAGTATTGGTGGACGGCAAAGAAGTATCCAACCCGATTTGCGATCAATGCGTGGGTGATTTGAAAAATAAATCTTTGCTCAACGTCAGAATCATTTATAGCTTGAAGCGAAATGGCAGTCATTACGAAGACGGCTATTTGCTCGATCCTTTGAGTGGCAGTGTTTACGATTGCCAAGTGTGGGATAAAAATGCTGGCGCAAAATTATTGGTGAGAGCGTATAAAGGCTTCTTTTATCGCAGTCACACATGGTCAAAAATTGATTAATATAATCAATAGGTTACATAATATGAGTCAGACAGAAATAAACGTAGCGCCGGCGGCAACCAAGCAAGAACTCAAGCAACAATACGAGGCGAATAAACTCGCCAAGCGTTTGCGCAACGCGGCGGGCAACGCCATCGTCGATTTCAACATGATTGAGCAGGGCGATAAGGTCATGGTGTGTTTGTCCGGTGGCAAAGATAGTTACACCATGCTCGATATCCTGTTACATATGCGCGAACACGCGCCGATAGATTTCGACATCGTTGCCGTCAATCTCGATCAAAAACAACCAGGTTTTCCCGAGCATGTGTTGCCAGAATACTTAACCAAACTCGGCGTGCCGTATCACATCGAAGTGCAAGACACTTACAGCATTGTCAAGCGCGTCATCCCCGAAGGCAAGACCACTTGCGGTTTGTGTTCGCGTTTACGTCGCGGCGTGTTGTATCGCGTCGCGGGTGAACTCGGCGCAACCAAGATCGCGCTCGGTCATCATCGCGATGACATCCTCGAAACTTTATTCCTCAATATGTTTTACGCCGGCAAACTCAAAGGCATGCCGCCGAAACTGGTCAGCGACAGCGGCGACCGCATCGTCATTCGGCCGCTGGCGTATTGCAAAGAAAAAGATTTAGCCGAATACGCCGAGCAACAACAATTCCCCATCATCCCGTGCAACCTGTGCGGCTCGCAGGAAAACCTGCAACGCCAGGCAGTCAAAGAAATGATGCAACTATGGGACAAAAAATTCCCCGGTAGATTAGAAACCATGTTCCGCGCCATGCAGAATGTCGTGCCGTCACATCTGGCAGATCACAAATTATTCGGCTTCAAGGAACTGGAAACGCAAGACACGCCATTTGAAAATGGCGACAAAGGCTTTGATGTCGAGACCTTCAGCGAAGCAACTGCTATGGTGACGATGCTGAAACAGTCTGCGAGAGATTAATTGTAGGGTGCGCCGCGCGCACGCGTAACCCTGACTGGATTAACCAGAAATTTTTACTTCCATCCGCTGCACCACTATCGCAGCATTACTTTCAAGCGGCTCAGTCACATCAACAAATACAAACCCACAATTAGAATACAAACGGCAGGCTGATTTATTTTCTGGCGCAACCATCAGGGAAATTTTGTTATAGCCGGACTCTTTTGCCAGCAAGAATAATTCATCGATGAGTTGTTTGCCTATCCCCAAATTTCTCGACGCTGGTTCCACCCACATCGAAATCAAACCATACTCCTGCTGAACAATAACGCAGCCGATAATGCCAACGGGTTTTTCATTTTCCAGCGCAAGAAAAAATTTCGGATAAGTTAAACCGGCAGCGCGTTGTTTCCATTCGTCATCCGTTAGCTTGGCCGCAAGCGCATAGCTCCACCCAAACGCATCAGGCGATTCCTGTAACGATGCGAGACGTATGGCTTTGAGTTTCTCCCAGTCATCTACGGAAGTTAGTCGTACCAGCATATATATAATTTATTGATAATATTAAAGTTTTTATAATTCAAATTTCAGCGACCTGGCAAGCTAATTT
>JAYVJD010000213.1:0-3572 GCA_043769625.1 Pseudomonadota bacterium
GGGCCGACGCATTGCTGAAATATGCATGGGCGGGCAAGGCGTGGTGAATTTGCAGCATACTTCTAATGCCAAGTGGCCGATACAAGTGGTCGTGCATAGCACGAACCCGGTACTCGCCTGCCTCGCCAGCCAATATGCCGGCTGGAGTTTGTCGCACGGCGACGACAAGGGCGCGTATCACGCGATGGCGTCCGGCCCCGGCCGCGCGGTCTCGGTGAAAGAAAGTTTATTCGGCGAGTTGGGTTACAAAGACGTATCCGATTCAGTTTGTTTGGTGCTCGAAACCGGCAAATTTCCGCCCCAGGAAATCATCAATAAAATCATGCGCGATTGTGGCGTAGCAGAAGAGCGCATCACCTTGATATTGACCCCGACGCAAAGTCTCGCCGGCGTAGTGCAAATCGTCGCGCGCGTGCTCGAAGTCGCGCTGCATAAAGTACATACGCTGGGTTTTCCGCTGTCGCAAATTGTCGATGGCATGGGCAGCGCGCCGCTGCCTACGCCGTCAAAAGATTTTCTCACCAGCATGGGCCGCACCAACGACGCGATTTTATTCGGCGGGCATGTGCAGTTATTCGTCAATTGCAGCGATGATGCAGCGTCGGATTTGGCGCAAAAACTGCCCTGCAATGCGTCGCGCGATTACGGTCGTCCATTTGCTAAAATTTTCAAAGAAACGAACTACGACTTTTACAAAATTGATCCGATGTTATTCGCTCCGGCCAAAGTAGTGGTGAGCAATGTGACGACGGGCAATAGTTTCACGGCGGGTGAAATTAATCATCAGCTATTGGATGTTTCTTTCGGCGGGCCCGGTGGCTAAGCGCATCGCCATCATCACCGACGAAGCGGGCTGGCACGGCACGCAGTTGCGTCGCGCGTTTAAAGCGCGGGGCTGCGACACGTCCTATGTGTCGTTAAAAAAATGCCGTGT
The DNA here is from genome assembly GCA_043769625.1 of Pseudomonadota bacterium. Classification (GTDB taxonomy): domain Bacteria; phylum Pseudomonadota; class Gammaproteobacteria; order Burkholderiales; family JBEEJL01; genus JBEEJL01. Next base: position 935 of record JAYVJD010000213.1, read on the forward strand.
GGATTTTGATCATCCGCAGCATGGCTTGGCAATTCATGGCTTTGGCAAAAATTTGCCCAATGGCGTATTCGTGCGCGGCATTTCCGCTGGCAGTTTTGAGCAGGTGACGTTTCGTTTGGATCTGCTCCATACCCTGCAAGAGCTTGGCGTGCCGGTTTACAACGATGCCGGGGCGATTGAGCGCAGTGTGGATAAAGCGCGCACCAGTTTGCGCTTGAAACTGGCGGGCGTCGCGACGCCGCCAACCTGGGTGATGGAAGATATTACTGCCGCGCGGGCTTTGCTCATGCGCGAATCGGCGCGCGGCCACGAGTTGGTGATGAAACCTTTATTCGGCTCGCAAGGCTCGGGCTTGGTGCGCTTGAGCGCGGGGATGGATGTACCGGATACGCCTGAATACAATCAACTGTATTATTTCCAGCGTTACATTAACAGCGGCGAAGGCCAATGGCATGACTGGCGCGTATTAATTGTCGGTGACCAAGTGCAAGCGGCGATGATTCGCCGCGGCAAGAGCTGGATCAACAATGTGGCGCAAGGCGCGCGTTGCGTCAGCGCGACGCCAGACGATGAAATCATTCAGCTCGCGCGCAAAGCAGTACGCGCGGTAGGGATGGATTACGCCGGTGTCGATATCATGCGCGACGTGAATGGACAAGCCTGGGTGATTGAAGTCAACAGCATTCCCGCCTGGCGCGGCCTGCAAAGTGTCACGCAACCCAGCATTGCGCAAATATTAGTCGATGATTTTATGACGCGGAAAATAATCAAAAATCTGGAGGCGGTGGGATGAACGCTGCGAGTCAAACGGGCATGATCGCCAACGACCTCGCCAAGCGGGTGCGCGCAGCCTGCCTGCAGGAAATCCGCTCGCTAAAGCCCGGCAATGTCGGCTTGCACGGCGATGGGCACGGCATGATTGCCGAGCAGTTTGTTAAAAGTGCGCACGCGATAGCCGAGCCTATCGCCGCAGCAGACAAAACAGTCGGTGAACGGATTTTGCACGCAGTCAGCGCGACGCAAGCGGTGGTCGATTGCAACACTAATCTGGGCATTGTGCTGCTGGCAGCGCCGTTGGTACAGGCCACTTGGCGGTGTGTGACTTTGTTGGCAAACACGCCGTTGCGTACCGCGCTGCACGACGTATTGAACAGCATGGATCAACATGACGCGGCGCTTGCCTATGAAGCGATTCGTCTCGCCAACCCTGGCGGATTGGGTAATGTGCCGCGGCATGATGTGCGCGAAGCACCGACGATCAGCTTATTGGATGCGATGCGCGCCGCGGCGGACCGCGACACGATTGCGATGGAATATTGCACCGATTATCAGCGCGTGTTCGCCGTGGGAGTGAGTGCGTATGTCGCGGCGGCCTCCAATGGAATGAGCGATGAGTGGGCGACGACCGCGTGTTATCTCGAATGGTTAGCGCAGATTCCGGATACGCATGTGCTACGTAAACATGGCGCGGAAGTTGCCAGCCAGCTGTGCCAGCAGGCCGCGCACTTTCGCACTGAATTTTTGCGCGCCAAAAAACCCGAGGGCTTGGTCGCGGAATTGATTACTTGGGATCAAAGCTTGAAACAGCGTGGCATTAACCCGGGCACCTCGGCCGACTTAACCGTGGCAAGCGTGTTGGCCTATCAATTGCAGCAATGGCTTGAGCAGCAACAGGTTACTCAATGCAAGAGCGATGTTATTCTTGCATGGCGGTAAGTAGCAGCAGTAGTAGAACGTGGACTTTGTCCACATGTAGATGGACTAACTAAAAAGGAGAGAAATCATGGCAGTTATTGATCGCGTATTAGTAGGTGAATCATTGGTTGGCGACGGCAACGAAGTTGCCCACATCGACCTTCTCGTCGGACCGCGTGGCAGCGCTGTTGAAGCCGCTTTCTGCAACACATTATGCAATAACAAAGACGGTTTCACTTCTTTGTTGGCCGTGGTTGCGCCTAACTTGCTCGCCAAGCCTAACACCGTGATGTTCAATAAAGTGACCATCAAAGGTGCTAAGCAAGCCGTGCAAATGTTTGGACCAGCCCAGCGTGGCGTGGCGATGGCGGTTGCTGATTGCGTTGAAGACGGTACGATTCCCGCGAACGAAGCTGACGATATTTTTATTTGCGTCGGTGTATTTATTCACTGGGAAGCAGCAGACGACACCAAGATCCAGGATTACAACTACCAGGCCACCAAAGAAGCCCTCAAGCGCGCCATCAAACGCGAGCCTAAGGCTGCTGAAGTAGTCGCGAAAAAATCCAGCATGGGTCACCCGTTCGCTGCACACAAGTAACAAGTAATAAGAACGCACATCCGCCCTGCCTGGCAGGGCGGACTTTGCATTGGGTAAATAATAACTAGAGGAGGAAAACCATGTCTATCCTGGATAAAATCGCAGCATTGTTCGGTGGTGGAAGTACACCAGCCGTTGCTACCGCTTCATCGGGCTCAACCGCAGCGCCGTCTGCTGGCGCGGCTGCTAAAATCGATCGCGTGCTGGTAGGTGAATCGCTGGTCGGTGAGGGTAACGAAGTCGCACACATTGATTTGCTGATGGGTCCACGCGGCGGCTCGGTGGAAAAAGCATTTGCTAACGCGCTGTCCAATAATAAAGATGGCTTCACCTCGTTGCTGG
>JAYVJD010000214.1:0-3568 GCA_043769625.1 Pseudomonadota bacterium
TCGAGGCGCAAGAAACTTTGCTCGCCTCGAAAGCGCTGATCATCGGCGCGGGCGGGCTCGGCTCACCGTCCGCCTTATATCTCGCCTCGACCGGCGTCGGCACCATCGCCATTTGCGATGGCGACACCGTGGACCTCACCAACCTGCAACGCCAAATCGCACACCGCAATGATTCGGTCGGCATCAACAAAGCGGTGTCGGCCAAGGCGACAATGCAGACTATCAATCCCGATATCCGCATTATCGCCATCGAACGCCGCCTCGAAGGCGACGACTTGGAAAACGAAATTAGCCAGGCCGATGTCGTGCTCGATTGCTCCGACAACTTCGCCACGCGCCATGCCATCAACCGCGCGTGCGTGAAATATCGTAAGCCATTGGTGTCCGGCGCAGCCATCCGCTTCGACGGACAAATTTCCGTGTTCGATCTGCGCGACGCCACCAGCCCGTGTTACCACTGCCTGTTTCCCGAACAAGCCAGCAGCGAAGAAATGCGCTGCGCCGTCATGGGCGTCTTCGCCCCACTAGTCGGCATCGTCGGCGCGACGCAAGCGGCGGAAGCGATTAAAGTGCTGACAAAAATCGGCGAGAGTTTGAATGGAAGATTGTTGCTGCTGGATTCGCTCAATATGGAATGGAACAGCATACAGTTGCGTAAAGATCCGGGCTGTAGCGTTTGCGGAAAGCGTTAAATATTTTGCAATATTATTAGCGACTCGAATTTAACTTGGCGAACAAAATAAATAACTATGGGATATCTCGTGTCATTTTCGGCGTTCAAAGGTGCGCCAGATAAAGTTGCTCTACATCAGTTAGCGAAGAGTCTTCCATGGAAGCTTTACGTATCCAAAGGACTTAATGTGTATTTACTCGATGTCTTTAATCCAAGGCATATTAAGAGTTTTCCTTTTTGCTCAATACCTGCTGTCCAGGATTTACCACTTGATTTTGATGTGCCACTTAACGAGCTAAACGAACTATACGAAACGCTTCGCAAAAAAAATCGGGGCAATGGGTTCAGAAGAGCATTAGTGAATCTCAATTTAATTTTAAGCCGCCTTACTGGGGGCGATGTGCTTAGCTGCATATCAGATGACGAAGATATGGATTTAGCATGTATATCAAGTCAAGGGAATTTGCGTATGTTGCGCTTTCGCGCTGGTGGGATGGAAATATCTTGGTCGGAAGCAGTTGGCGTGACCCAAGTAAAGAGAAATTCTTCTCAACTTCACAGAATTGTTGAGGCTGAATGCACTTCATTTCTTGGTACTAGCCTTCCGATTTTTGGATTTGATGGTGACATTACAGCGCTAGACCTTGAAGTGATAGATACGTCATCCCCGTTACCCCCTTCTCAACCAAAGCCCCCTCGTGGCGGTTGGGAAGCATATGAAAGAAACCAAAGGGAGTTGTCTCAAACAGTGAAAAAATGGTGGCAATTTTGGAAATAGTGAAGAAGGCTACGCTGATAAGCCCCCCAAGTTTGCTGTTTCCAATAACGCTGGGTTTATCAGCCTAGCCTACGAAAAAAATCAAAGCTTATGGGCTATATTCAAAGCGTAATTTTTATTAACTAATGTTCAAAGGAGAGGGCAAATGAATAAAAAATTCTTCATCTCAACGTTAATTATGTTTGTCTTGTGGATGATCGGCGGGATCGTCGTTCACGGTATGTTGCTAGGCGCAGACTATGCCAAGCTCACAAGCTTGTTCCGACCGGAAGCGGATCAGCAGCAGTATTTTCCGTTCATGCTGGTCGCGCATTTCATTGTCGCTGGCGCATTCGTGTGGATTTATACGCGCGGCATGGAAGCCAAGCCTTGGCTGAATCAGGGATTACGTTTCGGTTTTGTCGTCGCGCTGCTCACCATCGTGCCGACTTACATGATTTATTACGCCGTGCAACCGCTGCCGGGCATGATGGTGGTGAAACAAATTATTTTTGATGGTGTGTGGACGTTACTGCTAGGCGCAGTAGTCGCGTTTTTGTATCGAAATCAGCGCCGAACCTGAACGAGTGAACCCGCCGTTTGCATCGTTCGTAGTGATCTTTTTGAATAACAACAGGAGCGTGTAATTGAAATTCCACCCCAGTTTCCCGATTGTTGATGTGACTAAAACTGATTTTGGCGGCGCGAATGTGATCAGTCATGCGCGTTCTGGCCCGGTCATTGCGAATCGTCACGATATGTATGTGGGCGCGAGCTTGATTCAATATGGTGAGCTCAGTCATCTTGAGTTTGTTATATTCGAGCAGTTGGTGCCCGTCGGTTCCAATGTCATCGAAGTTGGTGCAAATTATGGCGCGCATACCGTCAGCTTGGCGAAGTTAGTCGGGCCGACCGGAAAAATTATTGCGTTTGAGCCTCAGCGTATGGTGTACCAAGCTTTATGCGGCAGCATGGCACTCAATTCGTTGACCAATGTCTGGTGCCATCAACTCGCCGTGGGCGCGGCGACCGGCAGCATTGTAGTGCCTGACCTTGATTACGATGCGGTGAATAATATTGGCGGCTTGTCGATGAGCGAAGGCGGGCCGGGCGAGTCGGTAGCTTTGGTTCGTTTGGATGATGTGATCGATCTCGATTCGCTCCAGCTCATCAAAATCGACGTCGAGGGAATGGAAGAAGGCGTCATTCGTGGGGCCGAGCAATTGATTAAACGTCACCGGCCAGCATTGTACGTAGAAAATGATCGGATCGAAAAATCGGCGGCGCTGATTCGCCTCATCCAGAGCTTGGGTTACCGACTTTTCTGGCATATGCCCCCACTGTTTAACCCGGATAATTATTTTGGTAAAACCGACAATATTTTCGGAGGCAATGTTGTCTCGATCAACATGGTGTGCATTCCGAATGAAATTGAACTGGAAGATACCGGCCTGAAAGAGATTACCGATCCTGCTTATCATCCTATGACGCCGAAATAAGTGAATCGACCAGCGGTGCAATATTTCTGAGCATCAGTAGTCGAACGGCGAGTTGGGGCGATTCGCCATAGACATAAGCGAAGGAGGCTGTGAAAATGTGGGCCAACAAAATAGGGATATTGTGTTTTGGTATCGCCAGTTTTTCCGTTTCTGCCGTCGATCTTAATTTTGAAAACCGTTCGTTGGCGTCGATCTCGTTGCAAATTCCCAGCGTGATGAATCCGAATCTTTCGCCGAATAGCAGCAGCGGGGTAACGCTACACAAAGGTCAGGAAGTGTTTTTCATTTTTCAAGGCAAGAAAACCCTTTTGCTGAGGGTTGAAAATGAAAAGGACGGCGAAGTCGTCGTCATTGATCAGCTTATCGCCAAGCGCATTGCCGAATTAGAGAAGCGATAGCCGTCTAAATTATAGGCTCGGCCAATAAGTTTAGCACTTGACGAAGAATGACAGTCATGAAGAATTTATGCACTATGTTATTTTTAATAGGCATGTCGCTGAGTATGTGCGCTTGTTCTAGCAGTGCGCAAAAATGCACCGGAACCAATTCGACTTATTTCTGCAAAAAATAATATTGCCGGGCTAGATAGTGTCGTCACGAGATAGCCAACCACAGCGCAAGGCAACGAATCTGTACCGC
>JAYVJD010000215.1:0-3550 GCA_043769625.1 Pseudomonadota bacterium
CCACCAGCGGTGGATGTTTTTCCACCAATTTCCCTGTGATGCGTCCGATCATACTGTGCTCTCGCTTGCGTGGATGCGCGCAGAAGTCTGCGCGCTAAAAAAATTTTCAATCAACTGTTTCGCTTCAATTAACGATGCGCAAATCGGATGTCCGAACGCAACGACCTCAGGCGTTGGTGCCAGCATATCGGGAACCATGATGACTTGCATCCCTGCCGCCAGCGCCGCGCGCACACCCGGCACAGAGTCCTCCAGCACCAGACAATTTTCCGGCTTCACGCCCAACTTAAACGCGGCGGCCAGAAAAATATCTGACGCAGGTTTGCCTTGTTTCACCTCATCACCCCCGACCACGGCATCGAAGCGCGTAGCAATGCCGGCTCTATCAAGCTTGAACAAAGCGCGTGATTTATAGGTCGAAGTCGCGACGGCTTTCAATAGCGATTGCACTTCGACCCAATGCAATAGTTCCGGCAATCCAGATTTCAATGGGATCGTTTCAGATGCAATGACCGCTTCATAACGCGCAGTAAAAGATTCACGCAAACGAATTGCCGAGTATGCAGGCCCCAAATATTTTTGCACTACCGCATCAGAATCGCGCGCATTCAAACCGACCATCGCTAGGCCAATTTCCTCGCGCCAGGGGTAACCCAATGATTGCGCCGCTTCGGCCAACACGCGCAACGCAATGCGCTCGGTGTCGAGCATGAGGCCGTCCATGTCGAAAATAATCGCCTGTAGATTAGCGCTCATACCAAGCGACCTTTTTTAACGCGATAACCCGCCGTCGCCATCCCGCCCAAGCCCAATCCGCCATGCGCATGGCAAATCGCGCAGGCCAATGCGTCGGCGGCGTCGGCGCTCGGTACGCCTTCCAGATTCAACAGACGCTTGACCATTTCCTGCACTTGTTCTTTTTTCGCGTGGCCGTTGCCGACGACGGCTTGTTTGACTTGCAGCGCGGTGTATTCGGCGACGGGCAAATTTTGCAGCACTGCTGCGCAGATCGCTGCGCCGCGCGCCTGGCCCAATAATAAAGTGGATTGCGGATTGACGTTGACGAAGACTTTTTCGATGGCGACTTGCATCGGTTGATGTAATGAAATAATTTCGCCGACGCTGTTCAAAATCACTTTGAGTCGCTCGGGCAATTCGGTCACTGGCACTTTCACTACGCCGCTGGTGATGTAGCGCAAACTCTGTCCGGTTTTTTCGATCACGCCGAAACCGGTGAGGCGTAATCCCGGATCGATGCCGAGGATTCTCACGGCGAAGAAAAATCCAAATAGAGGGATGTAAAATAATTCAATATAATCAAATGCTTAAATAATTAAACTCGGATTAAGTCCTTCGACAGGCTCAGGACGAACGGCGTGTTGATCATTCCGTTCGTGGTGAGCTTGTCGAACCATGAACATCATCAATCTTCTATCTACACATCAATCACAGCGGTTGTATAAACTTCCTGCACATCATCCAGCGCATCAAACGCATCTAACAACTTTTGCATTTTCACCGCGTCGTCGCCTGTAAACACAGTTTCGGTCGATGGCTTCATGGTCACTTCGCCGAACTCGGATTTGAAGCCGGCTTTTTCCAGCGCCGTTTTCACCCCGGCAAATTCATACGGGCCGGTGATGACTTCGATGCTGCCATCTTCGTTGGTGGTGATGTCTTCGGCGCCCGCTTCGAGTGCGGCTTCCATCAGCTTTTCTTCATTGGTGCCCGGCGCGAAAACCAATTGGCCGCAATGCTTGAACAAAAATGCGACCGAGCCATCCGTGCCGAGATTGCCGCCGAATTTAACGAAGGCGTGACGCACGTCAGCGACGGTGCGGGTTTTGTTGTCGGTCATGCAATCGACCATGATCGCCGCGCCGTTAATGCCATAACCTTCGTAACGGATTTCTTCGTAGCTGACGCCTTCCAGCTCGCCCGCGCCGCGCTTGATCGCGCGCTCGATGGTGTCTTTCGGCATATTGTTGTCGTAGGCCTTATCCACGGCCAGACGTAAACGCGGATTCATCGACGGATCGGATTCGCCCAATCTCGAGGCGACGGTAATTTCTTTAATCAAGCGCGTGAAAATTTTGCCGCGCTTAGCGTCGGTGGCCGCTTTTTTATGCTTGATATTGGCCCATTTGGAATGCCCTGCCATAAATCTGTCCCTGTCTTTGGTTTACATATTTAGAGGCGGTAATGGTAACATTTAGCCCACATCTTGACCACGCTGGAGAATTAGAATGGCTGAACCGATGCTGATCGCGCAAAGCGAGATTCCCCTCACCCTGCTGCCGCAAATGGCGAATCGCCACGGACTCATCGCCGGGGCAACGGGCACGGGCAAGACAGTGTCGCTGCAAGTGCTGGCAGAAAACTTCAGCCTCAACGGCGTGCCGGTTTTCATGGCTGACGTAAAAGGCGACCTCGCCGGTATGTCGCAAGCGGGCAAAGAAAATCCCAAAGTCAAAGCGCGGCTGGATTTACTTAAAATCAGTGACCATGCTTATCAAGCGTATCCCGTCACCTTCTGGGATGTATTCGGCGAGCAAGGCCATCCGGTGCGCGCCACCGTTTCTGAAATGGGCCCGTTGTTATTGGCGCGGATTCTGAATTTGAACGAAGTGCAGCAAGGTGTGTTGGCGCTGGTATTCAAAATCGCCGATGACAATGGTTTGTTGTTGCTCGACTTAAAAGATTTGCGCGCGATGATTCAACACGTCGGCGACAACGCTTCGACTTTCACTACCGAATACGGCAATGTTTCTACCGCCAGCATCGGCGCCATCCAGCGCGGCTTGCTCGAACTCGAACAGCAAGGCGGCGCGAATTTCTTCGGTGAACCGGCGTTGAATTTCGACGACTGGATGCAAACCGACAGCAAAGGCCGTGGGCAAATCAACATTCTCGCTGCCGATAAACTGATGCAAGCCCCGCGTTTGTATTCGACCTTTTTACTCTGGATGCTGTCCGAGCTCTACGAAAAATTACCCGAAATCGGCGATCCGGAAAAACCCAAACTGGTATTCTTTTTCGACGAAGCACACTTACTCTTCACCGATGCGCCGACGGCACTGATGCAAAAAATCGAATTGGTGATACGACTGGTACGCTCGAAAGGCGTCGGCGTGTATTTCGTCACGCAGAATCCCCTCGACGTACCCGACATCGTGCTCGGCCAATTGGGTAATCGCGTGCAACACGCCTTGCGCTCATTCACGCCGCGCGACCAAAAAGCCGTGCAGTCTGCCGCCGATACGTTCCGCACCAATCCCAAACTCGACGTGAGCAAAGCGATCACAGAGCTCGGTGTCGGTGAAGCCTTGGTCTCGTTCCTGAATGAAAAAGGCCAACCCGGCATTGTCGAGCGCGCGTATGTGTTGCCACCGCATTCACAAATCGGCGCCATCACATCTGAGCAACGCAAAGCGATGATCAGCGGCTCCACCGTATTCGGCCAATATGAAAAAGTTGTCGATCGCGAATCCGCTTACGAAAAACTCAAAGGCCGCGCTGCAGGCAAACTCGGCGAAGCGCAAACTGGATC
>JAYVJD010000216.1:0-9372 GCA_043769625.1 Pseudomonadota bacterium
GGTGGGTCGCAGCGGTCGATGTAGCCATGTTGATCCTCAATCGTGTTGTGAGGATGCTATTAAAACATATTAATCAAATCTTGTGACGACACTACCTAACGATTCGAAAGAATAGACATCTCTATCAAAATAAAACAACCGGCTTTCGCCGATTTTTTGTTTAAAAATTCGACTCAGCTTAGTTTTCCATGGCATTGCTTATATTTTTTTCCCGACCCACAAGGGCACGGATCGTTGCGGCCGACTTTATCGCCGGCGCGCTCAAACGGTTCTGCGCCAGCGTCGTCTTCTGTGGCTTCGGTCAGCGCGTCGTGGTAATCCGCGTGATGGTATTGCATGTTGCGAGTGGCGGTGGGAGCTTCCTCTACCGCTTCGGCAACGGCTTCGAGTTGTTCGTCGCGCTGAACTTGTACCGAGGTAAGCAGTTGCGTGACATCGCGTTTAATACGCTCGAGCATATCGCCAAATAATTCAAACGCCTCGCGCTTATATTCCTGCTTGGGGTTTTTCTGCGCATAGCCGCGCAGATGAATGCCTTGGCGCAGATGATCCAGTGCAGCCAAATGTTCGCGCCAATGCGTATCGACATTCTGCAGCATCACCGCGCGTTCGTAGTGATGCAGCACGTCTTTGTCGATTTCAGCAAATTTGTTTTCGTATTCTTTATTGCAAGCATCAATGATGCGCTGACGAATTTCATCTTCGGTTAAATTGGGCTCGTCTTTGAGCCAACTTTGTACCGGCAATTTGAGATTGAAATCGGATTCGAGTGTTCGCTCCAACCCTGCCGGATCCCATTGTTCTTCCACTGTATCGGGCGGGATGTGCGTAGCAATGGTTTGGCGCAATACGTCTTCGCGCATTGAGGCGATGGTGTCGGAGATATCGGTTGATTCGAGCAATTCATTGCGCTGTTGATAAATGACTTTACGTTGATCGTTCGATACGTCGTCGTATTCCAGCAATTGTTTGCGGATGTCGAAGTTGCGCGCTTCCACTTTACGTTGCGCGTTTTCGATCACGCGATTCATTAAGCGTGCTTCAATCGCTTCACCTTCGGGCATATTCAGTCGTTGCATGATTGACGCAACGCGATCACCGGCGAATATTTTCATCAGCGGGTCGTCGAGCGCGAGATAAAAACGGCTGGAGCCAACGTCGCCCTGGCGACCGGAACGGCCACGCAACTGGTTATCGACGCGACGTGATTCATGCCGCTCGGAGCCGATGATGTGCAGGCCGCCTTGTTGAATCACGGCTTCATGCAGCTTTGCCCATTCAGTTTTGTGCGCAGCGATTTTTGCTTGTTTCTCGCTGTCGGAAAGCGTCTCATCCGCTTTGATTTGGTCAATCATGGGTTGAGGGTTGCCGCCGAGCACAATGTCGGTCCCGCGTCCTGCCATGTTGGTCGCGATGGTGACGGCTTTCGGTTTGCCCGCTTGCGTCACAATTTCTGCTTCGCGCGCATGCTGTTTGGCATTCAACACTTGATGCGGTAGTTTTTCTTTTTCCAGCAGGCTGGAAAGCAATTCAGAATTTTCAATCGACGTCGTGCCGACGAGGACTGGCTGTCCGCGCGCGTAACATTCTTTGATATCGTTGATGATCGCATTATGTTTTTCATTCGCGGTACGATAAATCTGATCGTCGCGATCTTGCCGCACCATCGGTTTGTGCGTCGGGATAATGACGGTTTCCAGCCCATAAATTTGCTGGAATTCGTAGGCTTCCGTATCCGCCGTTCCGGTCATACCGGACAATTTTTTATACATACGGAAATAATTTTGGAAAGTGATTGAAGCCAGTGTTTGCGATTCATTTTGAATCTTCACGCCTTCTTTGGCTTCAACAGCTTGATGCAGACCATCGCCCCAGCGACGGCCGGTCATCATGCGGCCGGTGAATTCATCAACGATCACAATCTCGCCGTCGTTGACCACGTAATGCTGATCTTTGTGATATAAGGCGTGCGCGCGTAATGCGGCGTAGAAGTGGTGCATCAAAATAATATTGGCCGGGTCGTACAGGCTGCCGCCGACGGGTAATAAACCGGCGCCGGCCAAAAGCTGCTCGGCTTTTTCGTGGCCGGTTTCCGACAGCGTCACCTGCATTGATTTCAGATCAACCCAATAATCGCCTTCACCTTTTTCGTCTTCTTGTTTGGTCAGGCGCGGTGCGAGTTTATTGATCGCGGCGTAGAGCGCAGTGGAGTCTTCTGCTTGGCCGGAAATAATCAGTGGCGTGCGTGCTTCGTCGATCAAGATCGAATCGACTTCATCGACGATGCCGAAATTCAAGCCACGCATCACGCGTTCGGAAATCTGCGTCACCATATTATCGCGCAGATAATCGAAACCGAATTCGTTGTTGGTGCCGTAAGTGATGTCTGAAGCGTAGGCGACTTGTTTTTGGTCGTGTGGCATTTGCGATAAATTGACGCCGACAGTCAAGCCGAGAAACTTATGGATGCGGCCCATCCACTCTGCGTCGCGTTTGGCCAGGTAATCGTTCACGGTGACAATGTGTACGCCCTTTTCGGACAATGCATTCAAATAAGACGGCAATGTCGCCATCAGCGTCTTGCCTTCACCGGTGCGCATTTCGGCGATTTTGCCTGCGTGTAACACCATGCCGCCGATCAATTGCGCATCGAAGTGGCGCATGCTGAGCACGCGTTTGCCCGCCTCACGCACGACGGCGAAGGCTTCAGGCAATAATTGGTCGAGCGTTTCGCCATTGACATGGCGCTGCTTGAATTCAGTCGTTTTGGCGGCGAGTTGTTCGTCGCTCAAGCTTTGTGTGGAAGCCTCGAGGCCGTTAATAATGGCGACGGTTTTTCCGTATTGTTTGAGCAAACGTTCGTTGCGGCTGCCGAAGATTTTTTTGAGAAGGTCAGAGGCTGAAATCATGAGGTGGTCGTATAGTGAGCTTACAAAATAAAAACAGGGTTAACGGGAAAATTCCCGGTCTGGGTTTCATTCCCAGGCCTGAAACTTTCCGGTCAACCCTGACGGTAAGTTACGGGTGCTGCTTATATGGCGACGAATTGGTTTTTATCAACCGCCTATTTGCAAAAACTGGCGCGGGTTTAAGGCTACCCCGCTTTCGCGTACTTCAAAATGCAAATGTGCACCGGTCGAACGGCCCGTAGTGCCCACTTGAGCAATCTGCTGCCCCTTGAGCACGACGTCGCCCGGTTTCACCAAGCTCTTGGACAAATGTGCGTAGCGCGAAACCAATCCGTTACCGTGGTCAACTTCGACCATATTACCATATTCACCATGTACTTCAGAGGTCACCACCACGCCGCCGGCGGCCGTCGTGACGCTGGTGCCAGTTGGGGCGACGAAATCAATTCCGGCGTGGAAAGCTTTGCGGCCCGAGAACGGGTCAAGCCGATAGCCGTAGTTCGAGGAGTGATAGCCGGTCGTGACAGGCAAAACGGTTGGCAAAGATTTTTTGCGTAGATTTTCCTGCATCAACATGGAGTCGAGCACGCCGAGCTTGTCGCCGCGATCTTCGAGTAATGACGATAATTCAGCTAATTGACGGTTGAATTCTTCGAGGGAAATATCGGATTGTTCTTTTACATCCGCAGTGGGGCCGCCGCGACCGGGCTTTTCGCTGAATTTGAATTCGGTGGGTTTGATACCGGCGGCTTTAGACAGGCGCTCGCCAAAGGCATCGATACGCATCAGACGAGCCTGCATTTCACCCAGTTTGACTGCGAGCGCGTTGAGGTTTTCGCGCATCACGACCTGGTTTTTTTCTGACTCTTTCCGTGTCAAGCCGGAGAGCACACTCTGTAAATAGGGGTTTTTCGTGTCCACCGCCTGACGCAAAGTAAACGCATACATCAGGCTGCCGAACAGGAACATGGCGATAAGCAGGCCCGCGCCCATCATGGCTAATTGCCCATGCGATAGATTATAACTACGCGGTGCGGCTAATTTATTTGATACGATAATGATGTTCATTCATAACCTTTCAATACTCGCCACACTGAATTATGACATCCAGCAAAATCGGCGCTTATTTCAACGATATTCCATTACTCCGGCAACGGGGCCTTGAGCATTTGGCTGAGTTACAAAAATGCTACGCCGACGCTATTCCAGCTAATCTGGCAAACGCCAGTCGGGTCGGTGATTTAGAAGGCAACGCCTTGATTATTATGGCCCTGAATGGGCCGGTAGCCGCCAAGATCAAACTGCATATACCGGACGTGCTGAGGAAGATTCGATTAAAGTTTCAGCAGGTTACCGTAATCCGTGTGGTGCTGCAAGTGAATATGTCACACACTTTTACAAAGCCGACCAAGCGAATTGCCGCCAGCCCAAAAGCCTTAAAAAGCCTGGCCGAGCTGGAATCGGACATGTCGGCGTCGCCATTGAAAGAGGCCTTACAAAGGCTATTGAAAAGACAAGGAAAACTCTAGAGATTTAGACCAGGATTAGGCGTTCCAGAATGTATAACACGCCGCCGGCCGCCAAAAAAAATAGCCCAAAACGCAGCAATTGCGCCATAAACGTCAAATAACGCCGATCTTTGGTAATCAGGAATGCTGCAAAGCACCCGCCGATGATCAGTAGGCTGAAAAGAACGACAATTCGGACAATAATCATAACTATTTGATTATATTAAATTATTTATTTTGCGATTTTTTTGCCTGGCACCGCTGTTGTCGTCGCAACTTCCGGCGGCAATTCTTTTTTCTGCAGCAGGCGAATTTGTGTCACTAGCTTATTGTGCGCGTCTAAAAACGCCGCGACCACGACTTTCGCTTCATTGGTGTTGCTCCAGCCTATTCCCGCCGCGCCGCCCGCTTTGGAAAAAGTAAATCCACCCAAACCTAAATCGGTTGCGCGCGCCGAGCCAGTGGCAGCGGCGAGCTGTTCCGTCGTTTCGTTATCAGTAAGTAGTAGCGCGACTTGTGCCTCCTTGAATTTCACTTGCTCGGCGTAGCCCGCCCAATCTTTCAGCACCGGAATTTGCGCAATGATGCCGGCGATGCCGCGCCCCGCGTCTTGTTCGCTGAACGTCAGGCTGGGTGTAATCGTATATTGCGCCTCGTAGCCTTTGCCTTTTTGCACCGTGCTGTTGCTGCGTATCACGCCTTGGTCTTTTAATACTTGTTCCTGCACCACGGCTTTCAAACCCGCCGTGCGATCGACTACGCGAAAGCAACCGCTTTGCTGCGCGAGTAATCGAATTAACGGCACCGGCGATTCGGGCAAATTAAATTTCGACGCGACGGTGTAACCGTTCGGGCTTTCCACCAACGCGACGGTCGCCACCGGCGCATCGCATTTTTCCAATTCCTTAGCTTGCTTATTCGCGCCCGCAGGACCGGCCGAACCGGTGACTACAGAGCTGCCTTCGCCCAACTCAGTTTGTTTTTTGTTGCACGCGACGAGCGCCACGCAAGCGAGCACACAAACAGTGAGGTGAAAATTTTTCATGCGGTGTCCTTATATATAGGCGCAGATAACCATCAGGCCGGCGAATAAAGGCAATATTGTAACTATTTGATTTAATTGAACATTTTTAGTGTTCAAAAGACTGGCTAGACGGTTTGCGTATGCAGTTGATGGAACGATACAGGCAAATCTTTATGCGATTGATAGGTGACCATTTCCCAGGCCGTCTCGTCCGCCATCAACGCGCGCAACAATTGATTGTTCAACGCATGCCCGGATTTATAGGCGGAAAATTCGCCGATGACCGGATGGCCGAGCAAATACAAATCGCCGACCGCGTCGAGGATTTTGTGTTTCACAAATTCGTCGTCGTAACGCAAACCATCGCTGTTCAACACGCGGTATTCGTCCATCACAATCGCGTTGTCCATACTGCCGCCGAGCGCGAGGCCCTGCGCGCGCATCGCTTCCACGTCGTGGGTGAAGCCGAAAGTGCGGGCGCGGCTGATTTCTTTGATATAAGAAGTCGAACTGAAATCGATGCTGACTTTTGAGCCGGAATTTTCAAACGCCGGATGATTGAAGTCGATAGTGAACGTCAGCTTGTAGCCGTTGAACGGCTCGAAGCGCGCCCACTTATCGCCGTGTTTTACTTCCACGGTTTTTTTAATGCGAATATATTTCTTGCGCGCTTTTTGTTCCTCGATGCCGGCCGATTGCAACAAAAACACAAACGGACTCGCGCTGCCATCCATGATCGGCACTTCGGGCGCGGATACATCCACATACGCATTGTCGATACCGAGACCAGCGAGCGCCGACATCAAATGTTCCACCGTCGAAACCCGTGCCCCGTCTTTTTCCAAACACGAAGACAAGCGCGTATCCTGCACCGCGTAAGGCGTCGCCTTGATTTCAACGGCAGTGGGCAAATCCGTGCGCGTAAATACAATGCCCGTGTCAGGCGCAGCCGGGCGCAAGGTGAGAAACACTTTCTCCCCCGTGTGCAAACCCACGCCCGTCGCGCGAATTACATTTTTTAGTGTGCGTTGATTAATCATTCGATAAGCCGCAAAAACGATTAAATAGTAAGTGTATGATTATAATGAATAATTACTGCAAAAGCAAATTCGCTCTCGGCGCAAATATTATTCAATTAAGTCAGCAAGATAAACGCTTAGTTCAAATTTTAGCCGACGTGGAATTTAACATGGGTTTTGTGAAGTGGGCTGATTATGAGCAATTTCAGTTACCCTAAATGTTTATTAATGAGGTGCTCAAGGATTGCCCGAGCAGATTGATGGCTGCGAGCGTTGCTAAGAGCTGCCATGTGGGTTTTGGCGCCAACTTGAAATATAAATCCGTTTCCCACAGCTTCGTAACTGATCAGGTTAGCCAATTTACATTCAAAGCTTTTAAGGTTGCCCGCAAATATAACGCGGGTATTTGTGAAAACCAATTCGCCGTCTGATATTGGTACATAGTCTTTCACTGCACGACTACGCCCACCGCCTGTTCCGACTTTGACACCTTTAGCGATGCTGAGGTTGATACCAGCACCACTTTTGTCATAATGAGTGGTTTGGTGTTTGTACATCACTGCTGGTTGGCAAAAATAGGCAGATTCATTTTGCTTTAATAATGCTTTCGTGACTGCGACAATAGGGAGCGTATTGGCAGAGATGTGATTTTTAACTTGCTCACTAATAGATTGCCAGTTTTTATCTATTTCCGTTTGTTTGATTGTATAGAGGCGATTTATTCTTGAATAATAAATGGCTATCATTGCGAATAATATAAATAAAGAGCAAGCGCCAATAAATAAGGCGGGCGGAAATTTTTCTCCATTATTTCCTATAAAAGTAGGTTGAAATAACGCCACTATGCCGACGAGTGCAAACAAAGCCAGAATAGTATAATTTTATGTAGGCTTCATATTTGTCGTCCTTTGCCTTTAGTTGTCTTGGGTCTATTTTCTTTTTCTTCCGTTATCACAAAGCCAATTTGCCGCTTGGTAGGAACGGGTGGTGTCATTAATTCGCGGATAGCATCAAACACTTGCTTCAGTTGCGCGCGGGTATTGCGGCTGAAGCTATCTTGCTGAAGCGCGAGTGTTTCTGTTTTTTCTTCGAGTTCGTTCAAGCGCATTGCTAGATCACCATGCGTGATGGCCAACTCGCGCACGCGCACGAAGGTGCGCATGATTTCAATATTTACGGCGATAGCGCGCGGGCTGTTGAGTACGGATGACAGCATAGCGACACCTTGTTCAGTAAAAGCATACGGTGCGGTGCGGCGTCCGCCGCGACCGATCTTTGAGGTCACAGTTTGTGACCTCAAAGTCGCAAACTCTTCTATTGATAGCTGAAACATAAAGTCGTCGGGAAAGCGTGCAAGATTACGTTTGACCGCCTGTATCAGCGCCTTAGTCAAAACGCCATAAAGTTCGGCCAAGTCAGCGTCCAGCATCACGCGTTGCTCGCGTAACGAAAGGATACGGTTTTGAATTGAGGGTAATGATTTTGGAATACTTTTCTTTACTGCCATACAGGCCCTATCCCTATAATCGAGTAACTAATGCTAATACACGGGTTGGTTCAGCGAACTGCAACAACAGACAACTCGCTGAACCAAAGATACCGTGCAATGATGCCTACTTAGTCCGCCTGCTTGCGCAAGAAGGCCGGGATGTCGAGTAGCTCGACGCCGGATTGGCGCATGGCTTCGACGGTGCTGCTGGTGCTGCGGCGGTTGCGATAGACGGCGGGTTGGTCGAGGTCGTGGTAATCGACTTCGCTGTGGCCTACTGCATCATCGGTGCCGGTGCGCTGGACTACTGTGAACGCTTTCTCCGGTTGACGATGAATTTTGACGCCGCCGCCCAAGCCGGTTGCCACTATCGTTACGCGCAAGTTGTCCGCCATGCTGTCGTCGATCACGCTACCGAAAATCACCGTCGCATCTTCTGCGGTGAATTCGCGGATGGTGTTCATGACTTCATGCACTTCTTTTAGCTTCAACGATTTATTGGCCGTGATATTGACCAACACGCCGCGCGCACCCGTAAGGTTTACGTCTTCGAGCAACGGTGAAGCCGCCGCACGTTCCGCTGCAACTTGTGCGCGATCCGTGCCACTGGCCATGGCCGAGCCCATCATCGCCACACCGTTTTCACTCATCACGGTGCGCACGTCAGCAAAGTCAACGTTAACAATACCAGGGCAATTAATAATTTCCGCGATACCGGCAACCGCACCGAGCAACACTTCATTGGCCGCTTTGAAACCGTCTTCAAAGGTCGCGTCTTCGCCCAATACTTCCATCAGCCGGTCATTCGGGATGATGATGAGTGAATCCACGTTTTGCTTTAACGCTTCAATGCCCGCATTCGCTGCTTTCATGCGCTTGCCTTCGAACGCGAATGGCTTGGTCACCACCGCGACCGTCAACACGCCCATTTCGCGCGCCACTTCGGCGATGATGGGTGCAGCACCCGTGCCAGTGCCACCACCCATGCCTGCGGTGATAAAGAGCATGTCCGCACCCTGAATCATCTCGGCGATGCGTTCACGGTCTTCCAGTGCGGCCTGGCGACCCACATCAGGATTGGCACCTGCGCCGAGCCCGCGGGTGGTGGTGCCGCCAAGTTGCATCACGGTTTTGGCTTGATTGCGCTTCAATGCCTGCGCATCCGTGTTGGAGCAAATAAATTCCACGCCAGAAACGCCATGGTTAATCATATGGTCAACAGCGTTTCCGCCGCAACCGCCGACGCCGATCACCTTGATAATGGCTTCCGGTTGTTCCGTATCTAACAATTCAATCATTTTGCATCTCCTCTGCTGTGGTGGAACATAAAAAACAACTCAAATTAAAAATAGCCCTTTAAAACTTTTTAAAAAACTTTCCCTGAATTTTTTGTTGGCAATCGCCTTCACAATTTTGCTAGAAG
>JAYVJD010000217.1:0-3536 GCA_043769625.1 Pseudomonadota bacterium
TTTTGATCTTCGCATTCAACACCACCCGCCCTATTGGATGGCAGGTTTGATCGCCTTGTTGATCTACGCCAATTTTTTTACTCATCATTTTATCGGCGACTATCGCTGGTATTTGGCTGCCTGTGCGCTGGGCTTGTATGCGCGCAGCACCGTTATCTTTCGTCCGCTGGATATCGATCGGAAAATGCCACTATTTGTCGCGTTTATCTTGATTGGTTTTTTCATCTGGCTGGCCGAAAATATCAGTACGTTTTTTGGGGTATGGAAATATCCTAACCAAATGGGCGCTTGGGCCTTGGTGCACGTGAGCAAGTGGAGCTCCTGGGCGCTTCTGGTCATGATGACGTTTACCATCGTGGCCAACCTGAAACATATCAAACAGCGCATTCATGTTCCGGATTAATTTATTCACACCAAGCCAGTCAAACAGTCACGCCAAATAGACAAGGATTTATAAATGTACCCAACACAAAAAATAGCACTTATCACTGGTGGCGGAACCGGCATAGGCAAACACGCGGCACTGGCGCTGGCGTGTGAAGGTTTTTTGACGGTGCTGTGCGGACGTCGGCGTGAGACGTTGGATCACGTAGTGGGTGAAATTGTTGGCGAAGGTTTCCACGCCAGCGCCATGACGGCGGATGTGAGCGACCCGGTGTCGGTTGCCGCGCTGTTTAAGCAAATCGCGGTGCAATACGGTCGGCTGGATTTGTTGTTCAACAACGCCGGGATTTTTCCGTCGGGTAAATCGATTGAAGACATTGATTTCAACGATTGGAAAAAAGCCGTGGACATTAATCTCAACGGCGTATTTTTGTGTACGCAAGCCGCGTTTCGGATGATGAAGGATCAGATTCCGCGCGGCGGGCGCATTATTAACAACGGCTCTATCGCTGCACACAGCCCTCGTCCGAATTCCGCTGCGTATGCCACGACCAAACATGCCATCACCGGCCTGACCAAATCGACTTCGCTCGATGGGCGCAAGTACGACATCGCCTGCGGGCAAATCGACATCGGCAACGCCGCGACGGATATGACGAAAAATATGTCGGTCGGCGCGTTGCAACCCAATGGCGAAATCGCTATCGAGCCGACCATGGATGTGAATCACGCCGCGCGCGCGATTGTGTATATGGCCAAACTGCCGCTCGAAGCCAATGTGCAATTCATGACGGTGATGGCGACCAAAATGCCCTTGATTGGCCGCGGTTAAAAGTACAATAGAAATCCTCTCGATGAAAAAATATCCGCTGGAAAGTTTTGTCTCGCTGATCAAATACAAGGCGACGCTGCCGCTGTTGTGGCAATACACGCGTTGGAGCGTGGCGAAGAACTGGACGAAATGGGCAAGGCGCTTGGGCGCAAATAATCCTGTGCCTGCGGAAAAAATGACGTTTCAAAAAATAGCGCAACAAGGCCATTTTTCGACGGATTGGTTTGATAAAAATATCGAGCCGTGGCTGGGTATTCTGCAGCCATTCAAAACCGCTGCACGATTCGACGTTCTCGAAATCGGCGCGTGGGAGGGCCGCGCGACGCTATTTCTATTGTCCACGTTTCCGAATGGCCACGTGACATCGCTCGACACCTGGGAAGGCGCGGATGAACACGCCAGCCTGGAACAGACTAAAAGCATCGAACAGAAATTCGATCAGAATGTTGAAAAATTTGCCGACCGCCTACGCAAAATAAAAAATAATTCCCTGTTGGGCTTGCCGCAATTAGTGGCAGAGAAAAAATCCTACGATGTCATCTATGTCGATGGTTCGCATTATTCCGACGATGTGTTGCACGATGCGATCAATGCGTGGAAGCTGGTGAACACCGGCGGCGTGATTATTTTCGATGATTTCATGTGGAATCATTATGTAAAAAAACATAAAAATCCGCTCAATGCCTTGTGTCTATTTTTGCGTCTGGTGCCGGGAGAATATCGCATCGTGCATCAAGGCTATCAATTAGCAATTCAGCGTTTGTCGCGGGAGCAAGAAAATCACACAGTTCAGTAACTTATTGATTTAATTAAATTATTTTAACTCTGTGGAAGGCGAGTAGCGTTTCGTTTTTGATGACAAAAAAACAGCCAAGCACGCAGCGTGTGCTATATTTTCTGCACGCAGTCAAAAAAATTCTTTCAGGAAAGTTTGATTATGTCGGCATTAACCTTGGTCATCGGTAATAAAAACTATTCTTCCTGGTCGATGCGGCCGTGGATTTTAATGAAAGCGACCAGCATTCATTTCGAAGAAATCATGGTGCCGCTGAAGCGCGAATCGGGCGCGAGTCGCGAGCGCATACTGGCGTATTCGCCCACCGGCAAAGTGCCCGCGCTGACGCATGGTCCGGTAAAAGTATGGGAGTCTTTGGCGATTTGCGAGTACCTGGCCGAAATTTTTCCAGAGAAAGAATTGTGGCCTGAAGACCCCGTTGCGCGCGCATTGGCGCGGAGTATCTCGTCTGAAATGCATGCGGGGTTTTCCGCCCTGCGCACGCATATGCCGATGGATTGTCGTTCGCGTTTCCCCAAACAGGAATTTCCCGGCCCGGTGGAAGCCGATACGTTTCGCGTGCTGGATATCTGGAATGATTGTCGTACTCGCTACGGTAAAGCGGGTGATTTTTTATTCGGTAATTTTTCTATTGCCGACGCCATGTTTGCGCCGGTGACGCGTCGCTTTATCTCGTATAACGTGACGCTGCCTGAGAGCGCGCGTCGCTATGTCGAAGCGATGGATGCGTTGCCCGCCATGCGCTCGTGGCTTTCTGCCGCGGCTAAAGAACCGGATTTCGCGTGACCGCAAAAAAAAATTCCCCGCCCTTGCAAGTGTATGAAGTCGGCGGCGCCGTGCGTGACGCCATGCTCGGTCTGTCGGTGCAGGACCATGATTATGTCGTGGTCGGTAGCAGCGCAGAAGACATGGTGGCGCTCGGGTTCAAGCCGGTAGGCAAAGACTTTCCGGTATTTTTACATCCCGATTCACACGACGAATATGCGCTGGCGCGCACTGAGCGCAAAACTGCGCAAGGTTATAAAGGCTTTCAGATTTACGCTGCGCCGGACGTAACCTTGGAACAGGATTTGGCACGACGTGATCTGACTATGAACGCCATGGCGCGCAGCGAGTCGGGCGAGTTGATTGATCCCTACCATGGCGCGAAAGATTTGGCTGCAGGCGTGATGCGCCATGTGAGCGAAGCGTTCAGCGAGGATCCCGTACGCATTTTGCGCGTCGCGCGCTTTGCCGCGCGCTTTGGTTTTTCCGTTGCACCGGAAACGCTGCAATTGATGCGCGACATGACGCACAATGGTGAAGTCGATGCTCTTGTGACGGAACGCGTGTGGCAAGAGCTGTCGCGTGGTCTGATGGAAAAACAACCGTCGCGCATGTTTGAAGTGTTGCGTGATTGCGGCGCGTTAAAAAAGATTTTGCCCGAAGTCGATCGCTTGTTCGGCGTACCGCAGCCGGAACAACATCATCCGGAAATTGATACTGGCGTGCATGTGATGATGGTGGTGGACTATGCGGCCAGTC
>JAYVJD010000218.1:0-3524 GCA_043769625.1 Pseudomonadota bacterium
AACGCCGGGTAAGGTTTTTAACACAAAACGCGAAGTAGCCATCAGCGCGCCGGTGTTGCCGGCGCTGACACAAGCGTGCGCGCTGCCGGCCTTGACCAGATCAATGGCGACACGCATAGAGGAATCTTTTTTGTTGCGCATGGCGAGCGCAGGCGATTCGTCCATAGCGACGATTTCGGAGGCGTGATGAATTTTGATGCGCGGATTTTCGTGCGCTTTTAGTTTGCGCAATTCGGCTTCGAGCTTGTCTTTGAGGCCGACCAGGATCACGTCGGTGTCGGTCGTGCGCGCGAGGAAATCCAGCGCGCCCGCGATCGTCACCGAGGGGCCATGATCGCCGCCCATGGCATCAACTGCAACGGTGACGGTCATCTATCGCTATCAGACGAAATGAGGAATACCGGCAAAAACCGGAAAGACCGAAATTAATCGCCCTTGGTTTTGATAACTTTTTTGCCGCGATAGTAACCGGTTGGGCTGATGTGATGACGCAAATGCGTTTCACCCGTCGTTGGCTCAACGGCCAAAGGTGGTGCGGTCAAAAAGTCGTGGGCGCGATGCATGCCGCGCTTGGATGGGGACTTTTTATTTTGTTGAACTGCCATGATGATGCTCCTTCAATAAATCGTTAAGTTAAATTCACTGGCTTTTTTTAAGTGCTGCCAGCGCGGTAAATCCCGCATGCGTTTTTTCCGACTGCCCTGCCGTTGCTGATTCGCATATTGCATGTCGCGGAATCATTGGCAACGACAACAAAATTTCTTCTTCCACCAATTCCGCCACGTTCATTTCGTGGCTGGAGACGATGGTATCGACTTCGTCCGGCTCGTCTTGCGTGTCGGGCAAGCCCGCTTCGCTACTGACTAATACCAGCCGCGAATCAATATCAACCGGATGAAGCATCTCACCCAAACAACGCTGACACTGCAAAACCACCGAACCGCTGATGTGACATTCTAACACCGGCTTGTCGTTTGCCTTATATCGGCCTTGAATGCGGTAACGAATTTCGCCATCGCTCGCAGCTAAAGATTCAAGCAAACGCGGTAAGTCTTTGACCGCAAAGCCCCCTTCTACACTTTGCTCGTTTCGGGCAAACTGCATTCCGTCGATATGACTAGTGAATACGGGCTGTGCAGACATAAGGGCGGCATGATAGTATTTTTAGGGGCCAATGTCAAAAATATTCCCACTACAACAACTTGTTCCTTTTGAAGTTTTTCCCTACAAAGCGATAAAAAATCTTGAATAATCCCCTCCTCGTTCTGGCTTCCACCTCGATTTACCGGCGTGAATTGCTGGCAAAGCTGCAAATCCCGTTTGAAGTCGCCGCGCCAGATCTGGACGAAACGCCGGAAAAAGGCGAATCGCCGGTCGATACCGCTATTCGCCTCGCCGAAGCCAAAGCGCGCAAAGTCGCGCCGCAATTCCCCGGCGCGCTGATTATCGGCTCGGACCAAGTCGCCGTTTTAGGCGGCAACCAAATTGGCAAGCCCTTGACGCACGACAACGCAGTCAAACAACTGCGAGCCCTGCGCGGCCGCCAAGTGGTGTTCCACACCGCCATCGCGCTCTATGATAGCCGTAAAGATTTTATGCAACGCCGGCTGGTGCCGACTGCCGTGCGCTTTCGCGATCTGACCGACGCACAAATCGAAAATTATTTGCTCAAAGAACAACCGTATCACTGCGCCGGATCAGCCAAAGCCGAAGGACTCGGCATCGCTTTGATAGCCGAAATGGACGGCGCGGATCCGAATGCGCTAATCGGATTGCCGCTGATCGCGCTGGTCGATATGCTCAAACACGCCGGCGTGGAAGTCATTTGATGGCGCAAAATCTCGGTAATTTATATCTCATTCCGACACCGCTAGGCGAGACTTCACTCGAAACAATCATTCCAAAGGTTAATCTTCAACTAATTGATTTAATTGAATATTTTATTGCAGAAAATGCCAAGACTGCGCGTGCTTTTCTCAAACTCGCAGGCATTTCCAAACCCCTACAAAGCCTGCACATCAGCGAACTCAACGAACACACACCCGTTACTGCGCTGAAAGAATTAATGGCGCCATTGTTGGCTGGGCATGACGTCGGCCTCGTCTCCGAAGCCGGCTGCCCCGCCGTCGCCGACCCTGGCGCGAACCTGGTCCAACTCGCGCACGAACACCACATCAAAGTCGTCCCGCTAGTCGGCCCATCTTCAATTTTATTAGCGTTAATGGCCAGCGGCCTAAACGGCCAAAGATTTTGCTTCCACGGCTACCTACCCGCCAACAAAGCCGAGCGCATCACCACGCTAAAGCAATTGGAAACCGAATCGTCCAAACTGAAACAAACCCAAATCTTCATCGAAACACCCTACCGCAACCACGCCATGCTGGAAGATATTTTGGCGGCCTGCAAACCCACCACGCAACTATGCGTCGCCTGCAATCTGACCACGACAAACGAAACCATCCGGACGCAGAGCATCGCACAATGGCGCAAAGCGATTCCCGATTTGAATAAACGACCGGCGATATTTTTGTTGTTGGCGTGAAATCAGTTAATGACGCTCGCATATCACTAATGCTTCGGGATTAAAACGCCCGTTGCTTTAGCCCCCAAATTACCAATGACCAAAATAGCAGTTGCCCTACGAATAACAGTGCGGCTTTACCCCATTTTCCGTTAACCGAGGAACCATAAATATATACACAAATAAGAGATTATAGGGAACGGCAACAACCATTGTTCCAACCAACACAAATACATAATTAACCGAATTGCTCGATGACAAAATTAGTAACGGTGTAATAAGAGACGTTGGAGTGCCCAATAATTCTTTGACCCATATGTCCTTGCGCAACTAGCGACCGTTGGCTTGGTTACCGCCTATGGGAAGTTCAATAAGTTTTTTTGGGTCTGCCATATTATTGATCTTAAATTAATCTCTGCGAGCAACACATTTTCATTCGCATCGCGGGTATTTATCGTTATGATTTAGCTATATTCAGGCGCAACATTAATGTCATAGGATTGATAGGCGAAACCTGAAATCCATAATGCTCATAGAATTGTTTAGCGCGGTCATGTAAGGCATGAACTATTAACGCTCGGACTCCCGCATTTTCCGCTACCGCCGCTGACCTGTTGACTGCGTCTTGCAATAAAGCCGCGCCTAATTTTATGCCGTGCGCACGATAATCTACTGCCAGCCGACCCAGTACCATCACCGGAATTGGATCGGGCATATTGCGACGGACTGAGCTGGAAGCTATTTGATGTGTGATTGCGCCAGCGGCCAAGGCGTAATAACCCAGCACGCGTCGATCTTGATCGGCAACCACGAAGGTGCGGCTTGCGTCGTTTAGTTGATTTGTCATGGCTCTGCGCTTGAGCTACTCGTCCAGCACTGCTTCACCGCACTCAAATTGATCTAGGCCATGTAGTTCTGATAATGGCTCAGGCGGATGGAGTTGCCAGCTCACTTCTTGCGGGCTTTACTGGTCCAAGGGGCCTTCACTCCCATGAGGCGTTCC
>JAYVJD010000219.1:0-3519 GCA_043769625.1 Pseudomonadota bacterium
TCATCGCAAAGATGGTTGGACTATAAACGGTCAAGGTTATGTTGATCCTGAAGGTGCTATTCGCAATTTCGCAATTGATCCAGTCTCTGGTCTTGTTACCTATTTAGCAGAAACCGGTAAAGGACAATTTAACATCAAAATTGCGCGCGTCGGCACCGATGCCGAGCCAATAATTATTGGTACCGCTTCATCAAACAACGGTGGCTGGGCAGTGCAAACGCTAACCGGGAAAAAGCTTAATGGTCAGGCGTTGATTGTCCTGAGTGGCGGCGGTTTTCTTGTGTCACGCCAAACGGCGACCTTCGTTTACAGGCCCGGCAAAGGTATTCGCAATATAGCTATTCCTGCTGGCTTCACGGCGGCTCGCTTCCAGCGTGGTGATGTTCTCAACACCGAGTCCATGCTGATTGAACGAGACGATTCAGATCAGGATTCGGGCAGCAAAATTTTCTCGAGCATCAAGGGTCTTGGTAGCACACTCGGCCTCACCACCAAAGAGGACTATGCGCTCTACAGTTTCTCAACCAGTCAAGCCACACCTATTAATATTTCAGATGCTGGCAAAAATGTCAGCGTGGGGGCAAATTGCAAAAAACGCAATATTGCCATAAACGAATGCGCTACTATGTATAGTTATGAATCGCTCTACGATAAAATGGGGCTCAAGAATTTGACTCATTATTATTGGCGCATCAATTGGTTCAACGCGCCGGCAAAGGGCCCAATACTAGTCGCGCTGGAGAATGGGGTGCGCGATATCAATATCACCGACGTGAAATCCGGCAAGAAAGTGTTGGCTTTTAATCGGACATTAGGGATACACAGTTACGACACCGTCCAAAATCCCGATGGCCGCATTGCATTGTTTGCAAAAATAGCGCTCTCCACAGAAAAAATTGATGATGTAGTAGCTTTTCTAGACGCCGGTGCTGATATAAAGGCTGCGGTGACTGCACCAGAGGTTACCCCACCTACTTCGCAACAATAATGTCAAATTTGCCTTACAAATGAGCGCAGATGGCATCAAATGATCCATGCATATAATTAAAATTAACGCCGATAAATTAGGCGCTCGAAATTTGCAAATATTGAATTCGCCCTAATGTGGAATGTTTGCAAACCCTGACGGTTTTGCATAATATAGTCTCAATCAACACGGCGGCTGCGGTCGCCGTGTTTGCTTTTTAACTCGAAAGAACATGCCATGTCTCATTTGATGAAAACCTATTCTCCTCAAGCCGTTGCCTTCGAGCGCGGCGAGGGTGTGTGGCTGTATGACACTAGCGGTAAAAAATATCTGGACGCGCTGGCTGGCATTGCGGTGAATGGCCTTGGTCATGCGCATCCGAAATTGGTGAAGGCGATTAGTGAGCAGTCGGCGAAGATTATCCACACTTCTAATCTGTTCACCGTGCCGCAGCAGGAAACATTGGCGGCGAAGTTGTGCGAATTGTCGGGCATGGAGCAAGCGTTTTTTTGCAGCAGCGGCGCGGAAGCGAATGAGGCAGCGATTAAAGTGGCGCGCTTGTACGGCCACAAACGCGGCGTGGAATTGCCGACGATTATCGTGATGGAAAAAGCCTGGCATGGCCGCACTATCGCGACGCTCTCCGCAACCGGCAGCCGCAAGGCGCAAGCGGGCTTCGAGCCGTTGGTCGCGGGTTTTGTGCGCGTGCCGTACAACGACATCGCCGCGATAGAAAACGTCGCGCAAAATAATCAGAACATCGTTGCCGTGTTGGTCGAAATGATCCAAGGTGAAGGCGGCGTGCGCTTGGCGGATGCGGAATTCCAGCGCAAGTTGCAAACGCTGTGCAATGCGAAAGAATGGCTGTACATGGTGGATGAAGTGCAGACCGGCATCGCACGCACGGGCAAGTGGTTCGCCTATCAACACGCGGGCGTGCAGCCGGATGTATTGAGCCTCGCCAAAGGACTCGGCTCCGGCGTGCCTATCGGTGCGTGTCTCGGCGCGCGCCGCGCGAAAGATGTATTCGGCCCGGGCAACCACGGCACGACATTCGGCGGTGGGCCGCTGGCTTGCGTGGCGGCGATCACGACTTTGCAGGCCATCACCGATGAAGGCTTGATGGAAAATGCGGAGAAAGTGGGCGCGCATTTGAAAACGCGTTTGCAAACGGAATTGAAAAATGTCGCGGGTGTAGTCGAAGTGCGCGGCATGGGCATGATGCTCGGCATTGAGCTTGATCGCGTTTGCGGCGGTATAGTGAAACGCGCGCTGGAAGTCGGGCTCGTCACCAACGTGACGCAAGATAAAGTCATCCGTTTATTGCCTGCACTGATTATGGCAACCAGCGAGGCGGATATGCTGATCGACAAACTCGTACCGCTGGTAAAACAATTTTTATCCGAGCCTGTCGTCGCCACGGCAAAATAAGATGAAACATTATTTGCAGTTCAAAGACTTTACGCTGGATGAATACGAGTATTTATTCGCGCGCACGAAGTGGATAAAAACTCAATTTAAACAATATGTTACCTATCAGCCGCTAACGGACCGTATGTTGGCGATGGTGTTCGAAAAACAATCGACGCGGACGCGGGTGTCGTTTGAGGCCGGCATATTTCAACTCGGCGGTTCGTCGATCAATCTCACCACATCGGAAACGCAACTCGGTCGCGGCGAGCCGATCGAAGACGTGGCCAAAGTGATTTCGCGCATGGTCGATCTGGTGATGATCCGTACTTTCGATCAAACCATTATCGAAAAATTCGCGGCGAACTCGCGCGTGCCGGTGATCAACGGCCTGACCAACGAATATCATCCGTGCCAAATCCTCGCCGATATTTTTACTTACTACGAACATCGCGGGCCGATTAAAGGCAAGACGGTGGCGTGGATAGGCGACGCGAGCAATATGAGCCGTACCTGGCTGCAAGCGGCAGAAATTTTTGATTTTCGTTTCCATTTCGCATCGCCGAAAGGTTATGAACTGGAAGCTGAATTGCTATCGAGCAAACATCTCAAATGTTTTACTGACCCACGCGAAGCCGCTAAAGGCGCAGATCTGGTGAACACCGATGTGTGGACCAGCATGGGCTACGAAACCGAAACCGCTAAGCGCAAAAAGGATTTCGCCAGTTACATCGTCGATGGCGCGCTGATGGCACAAGCCAAAAAAGACGCACTGTTCATGCACTGCTTGCCTGCGCATCGCGGTGAAGAAGTGTCGGCTGAAGTTATCGACGGCGTGCAAAGCGTGGTGTGGGATGAAGCGGAAAACCGTTTGCATGCGCAGAAGGCGTTGATGGAATATTTATTGTTGGGGCGCGTAAAGTAATTTTCTTTAATGCGCCGAATGCCCCATTCCGCGTCATTTCCCTCGGTTGTAAACCGCTAAAATTTTGCTATACCTAATTCATACCGTGAGACTCTCTCACGGTATCTGTACCACCTCGAACATTTGGAATCATTCTCAATATCAAGGAGAAAAATCATGAACCCATTTCTGATTTTCGCTCGTAGTTGGAGCATGTCGTTGTTAGCTATTTTGTTAT